>JAFZFH010000063.1 GCA_017555965.1 Bacteroidales bacterium | reverse complement strand
CTGCTACCTACCCTTATCCCAATGACATCAATACCGAGCGGGAACTGATGGAGATTGTAGACGATAAGGTGAATGTGTAACGGAAAGAGAGATAACCATGGCAAGAAAATCCACCAGAGAGAATAAGAATATCTATCAGCGTACCCGCGAGGGCCTGGATCTGACTCGTGAAGAGGCCAGTGATCTTCTGGAGACCATGTCTCCGGAACGGATAGAGAAGATCGAGAGCGAGAGATCTATGCCCCATCCAGATGAAGTGCTGCTGATGTCCGATAAATACAAACAGCCCACCCTTTGCAATTACTACTGTGCCAATGAATGCCCCATCGGTGCCCAGTATGTGCCTGAGGTGAAGATCAAGGACCTGTCTCAGATCGTGCTGGAAACCATTGCATCCCTAAATGCCATGCAGCGGCAGAAAGAACGGTTTATCGAGATCACAGTGGATGGCAAGATTACAGGTGATGAGTTGGCAGACTTCGTACATATCCAGGAGGAGCTTGAGAAAATCTCGGTTGCTGTAGAAACGCTCCAGCTCTGGTGCGAACGGATGCTGGACACCGGTGCCATTGATAAGGACCAGTATGATGCCTATAAGGAAAGTCACAAATGACCTTAATTCTCCCTACCAGGAGAAAATAGGCCCTCTAATTTGCTGATCTGATCCTGTATTCTGGACTTCATTTCCAATACAATATGGATATAGCAGGAACGACAAGTTACCTAGTATCCAGAGAGGAAGTGATGCCAGTGAGTGTGAGAGAACGGATCCTTACCATCCGATTGATGGAAAAGGTGAACGCAAACCCCGCATATGCAGAAGCGTTCGGTATTGTCGTTGTAAACGGCCAGGCTGAACCAAAGCGGCAGACCGCTTCAATTTCTGCTAGTAATAAGTCGCAAGAATAATCTCGAAAAGTAGAAAGGAGAACCCCTATGGAAATTATTATTGGTATCGCTATTCTGATTGCAGCCATTGTAGCTCTAATGGTTGCCAGCTATGTGAAAGCCCCCCCGGATACCGCATTCATCATCTCCGGCTATCGCAAGCCCAGAATTCTGATTGGTAAGGCCGGTTTCCGGATTCCTTTCCTGGAGCGGCTGGATAAGCTGAGTCTGAAGATGTTCTCCGTCGACGTCAAGACTGCTGACTATGTCCCCAATGCTGAGTACATCAATATTAAAGTTGACGCTACCGTCAAGATTCGTATCGGCCAGAGCGAAGAGATGATGATCCTGGCATCCAAGTTCTTCCTGAATGAGAATGAGAACCAGATCATTGCCCGTGTCCAGGACACTCTGGAAGGCAATATGCGTGAAATCGTTGGCCAGATGCGTCTGGAAGAGATGGTCACCGACCGTAAGGCTTTCTCCGAGCGTGTCCAGGAAAATGCAATCCCTGACCTGGAGAAGATGGGCCTGGAGATGATCTCCTTCAATGTCCAGTCCTTTGCGGATCAGAACTCCGTAATCGAGGATCTGGGTATTGATAACATCTCCAAGATCAAGAAGGGCGCTGCTATCGCAAAGGCCCAGGCTGACCGTGACATCGCTATCTCTCAGGCACAGGCAGCCAAGGAAGCAAACGATGCTAAGGTCCAGTCCCAGATGGAGATTGCAGAGAAGCAGACTTCACTGGCAATCCGTCAGGCAGAGCTGAAGCAGCAGTCCGACGTGAAGAAGGCTGAAGCTGACGCAGCTTATAAGATTCAGGAGCAGGAACAGCGAAAGACTATCGAAATCACCTCTGCCAATGCAAATATCGCAAAGGCTGAGCGTGAAGCAGAGCTGAAGGCTCGTGAGGTTGAAGTCAAGAAGCAGTCTCTGGATGCTGAGATCCGCGCGAAGGCAGACGCAGAACGTTATCGTCAGGAGCAGGAAGCTCAGGCACAGCTCTTTAAGCGTCAGAAGGAAGCTGAAGCAAAGCGCTACGAACAGGAGCAGGCTGCAGCTGCTGAAATGAAGATTGCTGAAGCCGCCCGCTTTGCTCGTGAGCAGGAAGCAGAAGGTATCGCAGCTGTCGGTAAGGCAGAGGCAGAAGCTATCCGTGCCAAGGCTCTGGCAGAGGCCGAAGGTATCGACAAGAAGGCCGAAGCTATGAAGAAGTACGGCGAGGCTGCAGTGGTCGAAATGATCATGGCTGCTCTGCCCGAGATCGCCCGGAACGTCGCCGAGCCTCTGAGCAAGGTCGACAAGATCACCATGTACGGCGAAGGTAACTCCGCCAAGCTTGTTGGTGACATCGTTAACTCCACCACCCAGATTACCGAAGGTATTTCCGCCGGTATGGGTATTGACCTGAAGAGCCTTCTGATGGGCGCTTTGGGTGGAAAACTGGCATCTGATCAGGCACCCCAAGTGGTTGTCGTTCCTCAGGCACAGTCCAATAATGACGACCAGTAATTTGTAAACATCACAGCGGGGGCCTCACTTCACAGTGGGGCCCTCTTTGCAAAAATGAGGAGAGAGGAAAATGCAAATCTTCGTTGTTATCTGGTTTGTTCTGTTCTTCTGGATCATCGGTAAAGGAATCGCTCAGTTCATCGAGAATGAAAATTCTCCTGTTCTGACAGAGCATGCGACTATTGTTGATATGAGAAGAAAAACTCACCACCATCATAGTAACGGACATCACCACCATACTTATTCTTACCATATTACTTTTGAAAAGGAAGACGGCGAGCGACTGGAACTGAAGGTGAAGCGGTATGAGTATAATGAACTGTCCATTGGTGACAGGGGTATGCTGACCCACCAGGGAACCCGCTATAAGGGCTTTGAGCGTTAAATTATTGAAAGGAAACGTAAATGTTCGAGTTACTAATCATCGCAATTTTTATCTGGCTGCTGGTAAAATCCATCGGCCTGGCATTTAAAATAACCTGGGGCGTAGCAAAGATTGCCGCCTCTATTCTGATCGGTCTGGCCTTTCCCGTGCTGATCGTATGCTTTGTCTTCGTTGGAGGCATCGCATTGCTGGTCCCCGTGATTATGATTGCAATTGCAGCAGGCATCCTGAAGGCTTGCTTCTAAATACACTTCCTGAAATAGGAAAGGAGAGCGGCTATGAAAAATCGAAGAGTATGTCCCAAGTGCGGAGGCGCCGATATCCTTCGGGTAGAAGGAAAAGCGGGTGCATATGGGTCTGGTAATAACATCATGACCGGCATGACAATCTTCTCTGCTGTCCTGGTTCACAGATATGTATGCTGTGACTGTGGCTACAGCGAAGAATGGATCGACAAGGAAGATATCAGAAAGCTGAAAGAGCGTTTCTAAGAGGAGGATAATATATGCGTTATGAAATTAAGGGCGGAAGCTTTCCCGTTGTTATTTGCAATCTGGAAAACGGTGAGAAGATGATCACCGAGAAGGGCTCCATGGCATGGATGAGTCCCAATATGCAAATGGAGACCCACGGTGGTGGACTAGGCCGGATGTTTTCCAAGGCTTTCT
>JAFZFH010000009.1 GCA_017555965.1 Bacteroidales bacterium | reverse complement strand
GGGACGATCTCACACTGGAATTGATTATGTCCTTAATGAAGGCGACCCGGTTTATGCCGCCGCTGATGGCGAGGTTTCGGCAATCACCCGCGATGACAGCAACGGACTTATGCTGACATTGAAGCATGCTGACGGCTATGAGACAAGGTATGCGCATCTGTCTAATGTGTATATTTATACAGAAATCAGTTTTGAAGGCCCTAATGTAAAAGTTGATAAGGTCGGCGCGATCTCAACTGATGCAGATCATTCCGATCTGACTGTTACCGGCGGTGGTAAAGTCTATAAAGGACAATTGGTAGGATTCGCAGGCTCGACTGGACGTGCAACAGGCTCACATCTACATTTTGAAGTCCGTCATAATGGCATCCCTACTGACCCTTCCCCACTTTTCACATCAGACAAGCCAGCTAAGGGACCTTTCATCATTGATATAACGGAGGGACCTAGGAATCCAGAACCTGGCGAAGAATATTTCATTGTCTGCAATGGAAAGCTGGCACATAAAGAAGATATTGCAAAGCTCGTAGAAGAGTTCTTTGCCGGTACTCCTATGCATCAGGCTGTGGTTCACATAAAGGCGCAGAAAAGCATCCCAATGGGAGTCATCACAGACGTCAAGGAACAACTGCGAAATGTGCGTGCATTGAAGGTCAGATACGAAACAGATGCCAGTGCCATTGAAAAGCGTATGCCACCGGCAAACACAGAGGAAAAATCAGATGAACCTCGCTTCATGAGTCCTGAAGAATTCGCAAATGATGTGAGCAGAAGAAATCATATTTTCTTCAAGATCAACAGCAATGACAAAGTTCTGATGGGAACAGACAGGTCTGTCAGAGATGCTTCTGAAAAGCCATACATAGTAAATGTTGAAGATTTCGATATCAATGTACTCAAGAGAATGATTTCCAACCCTGAAAACAAAGTCACATATCCAGAGTATGAAACTCATGAGTTCACTATGCCGGACGGCTCGACCAGACAGTTCAGAGTAAGCAAGGGTATGGTCTCGTTACAGATCGACAGAGGCACATCATACGAAGGCTATACAAAAGCGATGGAATGCATCACCTCTGCTTACAATGAACTTCGTGAAGAACTCTCGTCAGAAGTATTCGGAAAACCTCTCGCAGATCTTTCAGACGCTGAAATGCAGGTAATCTATAGAGCCATTCCGATGAATGTATCAGAGATAGAGCCGAAAGATATCAGACGATAACCTTTTCAGTAGTTAAACATAAGCACCCCAGTCAGTAGACACATAAGTCTCTGGCTGGGGATTTATTGTTTAATTTCTATATATTGCGTAAATTTACAAATCTTAGTAGAAACAAAAATTTATTTTCAAATTTTCTGTAGTTTTCTGACGGTTCAGTTGTTTAATGGTCAGAAACATTTCAGAAAACCCTAGATATGGACAACAAAGAAAGAGAATTTGCGCAAATCGTTCTGGAGAACAAAAGGCGGATCTACACGGTCTGCTATATGTTTTCCAAGGATGCAGATGAGGTGAACGATCTGTTTCAGGAGATACTTGTCAACCTTTGGAAAGGCCTGCAGTCTTACGAGGGAGACAAGTTCATCAGCACCTGGGTATGGAGAGTGAGCCTTAACACATGCATCAACTATTCCAAGAAACAGAAACGAGCTCTGGAGAAGGTTCCGCTCGACGTCAACATCAACCTCTTCGAGGATATGGACGAAGACTCGATGCAGATCCGCCAGCTCTACGACCGCATCAACAAGCTCGGTTATATCGACCGAAGCATAATCCTGATGTGGCTGGAAAACCTGAGCTATGACGAGATTGCAACCATTCTCGGAATCACAGCCAACAATGTCTCTGTAAAACTTGTCCGTATAAGGGAGAAACTGAAATCAATGTAGAACCGTCAAAAAGCGAAAGAAATGGAAAGAGTTAATTTTGAGATTTCACAGGAACTGGAGCAGATGCGCGAGCAGTTCAAGGTTCTCACTGACAAGGTCGAGAAGCAGAAGATCGTCAATGAAAGGCTGCTTGAGTCGTCTGTCAAAAGCAAGGTTGAGAAATATACCGGAGGTAAGAAAGGCTGGATTTCGATCATCATAATAGCCTATATCGTATATATCGATATAGAGTATTGCATCAAATACAACCTGCCGTTATGGTGCACCATATTTGTCGGAGTAGGATTCAGTGCAATGGTACTTATATCCATATTCAGCAAGCTGAAATGGCAGAAAGACCTTGATTTCAAGGGCGACGTGAGCGAATTTGCCGTCAAAGTAAGGTCCGTCAAGAAACTCGACATCATCACATCTATTGTGTCCAGACTTATCGGATATTCAGTGTTGGCAGTCTTCTTCTACCAGTTCATCACCGTTCAGTCTAACCACGTACGCGAAGACAGCGTCCTGTTCATATCTTTATTTCTGCTGATCATGCTCGTCCTCGTAGCTATAAGGGACATCCACAGATTCCGTCTCCTGGACGACATACTTAAGGACATAGAAGAATAAAATGAAACGAATCTTGACAATCCTTGCACTCTCCCTGATGTGCCTTACTTCCAACGCACAACTCGTATGGAAGATAAGTGGAAACGGAATACAGAAGCCGTCGTACATTCTTGGTACCCATCACGGATGCCCTTTCAACTATTGCGACAGCATCCCCGGTCTGATGAAAGCCCTTGATAAGGTCGATAATATCATCGGCGAAATCAATATGATTGAATTAGCCGAGATGAGTCCGGAGAGAATGCAGAAGATGCAGGCAATGATGATGATGCCAGTCGACACTTCCCTTCTCTCGCTTTTCAATGAAGAGGAAACAGCAAAGGTCAATGCATGGCTGAAGGATGAAATGGGAGCAAGTCTTGAAATGCTCTCCGTGATGAAGCCGATGACGATAATGGTGACAGTCCAGAACAAGGAGATGATGGAAGTGATACCGGAAATTGCCACCATGACAACGATTGACAAGTATATGCAGACGCTCGGTCAGCGGAAGGGCAAAACAATCGGAGAACTTGAGACTGCAGACTATCAGATGGAACTCCTGTACGGAAACTCTCTTGAGGAACAGGCAGATGCACTTCTGGAAATGATTGACCATGGAGACAGCAAAGGACTTCTGCAGCAATTGACGAATGCATACAAATCACAGAACCTTGACATGCTTTGGAAGGTTTTTCAGGAGCAGATGACCGGCTATGAATATGACGCCATCGTCAAGGTCCGCAATCTCAACTGGGAGAAACAGATGAAGGAACTACTTCCGAAACAGAGCACTCTCTTTGTGGTCGGTGCAGGTCATCTGCCGGGTGAATCCGGAATGATCAATCTGCTTCGTGAGGCCGGATACAATGTTAAACCTGTGAAGAAGTAACAGATGAAACTGCTTATAACAATACTCGCAGCATTAGTCTGCTGTTCCGTAAATGCTCAAACCGGAACAGCAGACACGATATATGTAGATGTTCCGGCAGAGGTGGAAGCATTGAGAATGCAGACAACCGAATGTATCGCTGTAGGCAAGAAGGACAAGGAAAGGTTCGGAAAGAAATTCCTCGGATACTCCTTTATGCAGACGTGGTGCTATAATGGGGAGAAACTCGACACGAAGAAGCACAAGGAGATTTTTAAGGACATCTATCATTATCCTTACGACAAGGTTGTCTTCAATGGTTTCCTTCTTGACAGGCTAGACATGGACTATTCCTTTGAGGCAGGAGTAATTCCAGCCCTGATTGCAGGAAAGTAT
>JAFZFH010000062.1 GCA_017555965.1 Bacteroidales bacterium | reverse complement strand
TACCTTGACGCAAGGTTCGGACAGGGATCGATCCAGGCGATAACGATAATGCATGACATTGCAGAACTCAAGAAGATGCTCACGGAGGAGATAGTCCACTTCGTTTTCGAGAAGACCGACGGAGCCCGCAGGGATGCCTACGGAACCAGAGCCATCGACGTCATCCGAAAGTATGACTCCGGCTCTACGAATCAGAAGCCCCAGAGGGCGTTCAACGGAACATTCCCGTACTTCGATATAGAGAAAGGGGAATGGCGATGCTTCAAGGTTGACAGATTCGTGATGATAGACAAAGACTATACACTCTAAATGATTAAAGATATGACAAGAAGTGATGAGATGATGCTGTCCGCTATCCGATTACGCGTAGCGATGCAGATGAACGGCAGGGACGTATCCGTCGAGGGAGACCGAGTGAAGGTTTCCCTTCACGGAGTGCCTGCAATGGTGGTGAGGTTCGACAGCGGTGATGTGAGAGTCAACGGAATGCTGCAGGTATCCCGCAAGAGCGCCAAGGTACTCAATGCGGTCTTGAGAACCTATACGGATTGTACGGTGGCCTCGGTGGAAGGCTGCTGGGTGCTTGAGAGCAAGGACGGCCAGAGGATACCGATGACAGGTATCATGGCGACGGTACCTATGACACGCAAGGCGAAGGCCTGCAAGATGGATAAATACTTGACTTATTAAAATATAGATACTTATGCCTAACTGGTGCGCAACACGATATGCCTGTATTGGAGATGGGAATGAACTGCAGGATTTATATGATAGAATGAAGAGACTTCAGCAGATGAAGGAACCACTCAAGCCGAACGGGTTCGGAACTGCTTGGCTCGGCAATCTCGTTGAAGATCTCGGCGTTGACTTCAATACCGTTCAGTGCCGAGGCTCCTGGGATGATCTGACTTTAGAGAACTCTGTGCTTCGCTTCAGTACAGAGACTGCCTGGTACAGATGCACGGAGGTGGAAGACCTGATCAGAGAGAAGTATCCGTCGATTGAGATATTCTTCATCTGTGAGGAGCCTGGCATGTGCATATACGAGAAGAACAGTGATGTCTACTTCGACGAAGAGTACATTGTTGACTATTCTGCAGGAGATACGTTTTACCTGTCTGAAGCAGAAATGTTAAGTGAACTGTCAGATGAATTCGGTGTTGACTTCGCTGACATCGATGAGGCTCTGATTCTAGTCGAGGAACACAATGACAAGGAGGAGAATGACGATGACCAGATATACATCCATAAGTTTGAACTGGTAGACTAATTGAGGAATAATTAATACCTTTGCAGCGGATGCGGTGCTTACAAAGCGCGATAACTTCAAGCTCTGACACATTCTAGGAGGCATGTCTCCTATTACTTTAACTTGATAGTCCTTAAATCGATGCGCCAGATGCCAGGCGAAAGAGCATTTGCCCTTATTATGAGAGGTTGGACTCCTCTTGTTTAAGGACTATCTTTATCAAATGAGAATACTATAGATTAAAACCTAAAGGGAGATGTTATGGGAAAACTTGAAAAAGACTTGATTAAAGCCGCTGACAATATTTTCAAAGGAGTCAAATGGGGTATTATAACTGGTCTCGTCGTTGGATTCTTTATGATACTCATATTTTTTTCGATACTTAGAGCATAATTGAAAGGCAGCTTCGGCTGTCTTTCTTTTGTAAAAGCACTTACAAATAAAATAGGAACAGCGAGATATCCCCGCTGCTCCATTACGATTTACTTATTATGTGTGAGATATGGTTTTATACCATATCTATTTCACCTGCTTCTTGAACTCTGGACAAGCTTTGAATGCGGGAACCTTATGTTCCGGGATTACCACTGTCGTGTTCTTTGTGATGTTTCGAGCTGTCTTAGCCTTTCTTGTCTTCACCTCGAATGTGCCGAATCCACGGAGATATACGTTCTTTCCCTTTGCCATAGAAGCCTTGACTGATGTCATGAATCCCTCTACTACTGCCGCTACCATTGTAGCCTCTATACCGGTGCTCTTCGACACCTCTCTTACTATTTCTGCTTTTGTCATGGTCGTATAAATTTGTGATGCGAAAGTACTCCTTTTATTCCTTATTCACAAATAATTATAATATTCCATGTGTAAAAATTACACAAAACATTTGCAACTTACATTTGTAATTATTTACTTTGCGTAAAATTTACACAGATATGGCAAAGGGAACATATACTTACGAATATCCGAGACCTTCGGTGACTACAGATTGCGTTATCTTCGGATTTGATACAGAAGGATTGTCTGTACTGCTTATCGAGAGGGGAATAGAGCCGTTCAAAGGGTGCTGGGCATTTCCTGGTGGATTCATGCAGATGGATGAGGATGCCGAGACATGTGCAAGACGAGAATTGGAAGAGGAGACCGGTCTGAAGGCTGATTATGTCGAACAGTTCGGTACCTTCTCTGATGTGAACCGTGATCCAAGAGGCAGAACAGTCACAATCGCTCATTATGCTCTCGTGAAGAAATCAGAAGTGAAAGGAGCAGACGACGCTGCTCAGGCAAAGTGGTTCCCGATAGGCAATATCCCGCCGTTGGCGTTCGACCATGACAGAATCCTTCGTGTGGCTCTCAAGGCTCTCCGGGAGAAGATCCATTTCGAGCCGGTAGGATTCGAGCTGCTGCCATCAGTATTCACTATGCCGCAGCTCCAGGATCTCTATGAGTCCATCCTGGATGTCAAGTTCGACCGCCGCAACTTCTCAAACAAGATGCTGAAGCTGGGCATCCTTACTGAAGTGAATGACGGAACCATCAGGAAGGGGACACGCAATCCGATAAAGTATTCGTTCAATCAGGATAACTACAACCAGATGAAGGCAAAGGGATTCAGACTCGAATTCTAGTCATTAACCACTTAAACTATAACCGATATGCTAGGAGCAATAATAGGCGACATGGTTGGCTCTGTATATGAGTTCAACAATACCAAAAGAATCGATTTTCCTTTCTTCAGCGACAGAAGTACATATACCGATGACTCGATCATGACTATTGCGGTCGCAGAATGGCTGCTCTCAGACAGGAACCATTCGCATGAGATCCTCGAAGATATCATGGTGAGATACGCTGGAGAATATCCTCATCCTATGGGTGGATACGGCGGCGGATTCGCGCAGTGGCTCTTCCGCCCGGAAAGACTTGTAGATTATCGTACGGGCGAAATGGCCGGCAGAAGGGTGCCGTACAACTCATGGGGCAACGGAGCTGCAATGAGGGCTGCTGC
>JAFZFH010000061.1 GCA_017555965.1 Bacteroidales bacterium | reverse complement strand
ATCTTGACACCGCTGTGAATATCACCATAGGAGATGCTCTGGGCAGCGTCGTTGAGTTCCTGGATCCGCTCATTTTCCAGCTGCTTGCAGGCAGCCTTTTCAGCCATCTGCTGCAGCATTCGTTCGATGTCAGTTGCCGCACGGTCGTTGAGCTCGCGTTGATATTCAGAATCGTAAGTGATCTCACCCCCAACGGGTTCTGAAACACCATCCGTCTGATGGAACGGGATACGTCCACCTTCTTTATCGGTGGTCTCCTGCTTACCAGATTCGGAACCCGCTTGATCTTCTGGCAAAGTGATATTACCAGCACCTGGATCGTTGCCAGACTGATTTTCAGCTTCCTGATTATCTGGATCGGATTCTGATTCTTGACCAGAACCTACAGCTTCTTCACCAGACTCATTTTCTTCTGACCCTGGATCATTATCTTCTTCTGAATTACCAGCCATAGCACGCGTCTTCGCACGAGCCGTTGCATTGGTACCGGAACTCTTGATCTTCTCAGATCCGGGTACGGGTGTACCGGAGCTTTCACCTTCCGCGCTGGCACCGGAAATAACCTGAAGCATACCGGAAAGAATATCCCCTGCCCCATTTGCTTCACCAGCGGATGTGGCTTCATCCTGATGCAGTTTACATAATTCTATGTAATCCTCGATATGGTGCCACAGCCGGATAAGGATCTGACTGACGATCTGCCATCTATCCTTTGCCGATGTGGTCGTAACTGCATCATCGATCTGGGGCAGCAGCTTGAAAACGGTCTGGATCCGCACATCGGAAAGTGGTGTATCTCCATATTTGATCTCACCAAAGAGTGCATAGGACAGCATGATCTGCAGAATCGATTGGAAGATGTGGCCGGAGCCATCATCTTCCTCTTCGATCAGCTGCGTCACCGTAGGCATATCCTTGTACTGGTGATCCCGCATCACGGTCAGATTATAACCGAGTACACCCGGGAACTGGGAAAGCATCCGGCTTTCAATATAGCCGTCTTCCAGCACATTTGCGATAAAGAACGCGATGTGCATGGCAAACTGCATATTGCGCGGATCTGCCTTTACATATTCCCAGAAGTCTTTCTCGTTCTTTGCATCTGCAGTATCCTTCAGGATTGGCGGTGCCGGGTACCATTTGTGTGCGGATAAGAAGTTCATATAGGTTTGCTTGGCCAGAAAATCAGTATAGAGAACATGGCCCAGCTCATGAGCGAACAGACCGGAGATCATCTCGTACCGGTTCATACGCCCGCGAATCTTTGTCACGGACGGATGGCCGGCATTGATCTTAATCGCCGTATTGTTCGTACATGCTCCGTTCCGGTCCTTGGGCGCCCAATAGATATTCACGTGGACACGCCGATTATACCGATAGCGTTTGGTCTGCGCTGCAGCCACATCTTCGAAATGCCCTGCAAGGATCCGGGAAGTAAAGAACTGCCTGTCCGTGATTTTGCTGCGTTTCTCGTTCAGAAGCTGTTTGACTCGTTTGTGATTCACCTTTGCCATATAAGGTCCCTCCTTTTAGAAAAAATCAGGAAACCTTACGGCGTCTGGGGGTAAAGATCGGATCCAGGATGGTTGTCTTCAGAGCCTCACGGTCTTCTTCGTCAGAAGTCGCCTTGCTGATGATGGTACTAAGTGCAGAGCGGTAAACATCGCCTGTGATCTCGCTACTGGTGATCCAGTCAATAAGACTTCTCATGCCGCAGGTACCGTCGGTGATACCGTTCTTTCGCATATAGTCAGACATATCGTTGACCACCTGAACCATTTGAGACACCTGATACTCATCCGTCGCACCGGTGACTGCCATAGCACGCTGTACCATAACTTCAGGACTCGGAAGCTCAATATCCTCCACCAGACTCATTCTATCAATGACGGACTGGTTGATGGATCGGCATCCTTCGTAAGTTCCATTACTCGTGATTACGACAACCGTATCCGGATGCCGCTTTATGATCTCACCTGTAGGGAGCGTGATAGAACCGCTCTGCTCCAGAAGAGAGTTCAGGCCGACCAGAACACCTGGTTGCATGATGACGTCAGGTTCCTGAATTTCCACTAAATAGCCATTTTTCAGAGCCTTGATAAAATCAGTCTCCACGTAGGTATAGGTTTGCCCGGAGGTGGTCTCTTTTGAGGCAGGTTTGCTCAGTGCCTTTATCTTTTCCGTTACCATGTCCATGACAACCGCCATGCAGTCACGGGAAGTGGCTTCTTCATTCTTAACGCCAGTCAGGGTAAAGAATACACCTGCAGGATCAAAATCCATATCTTCCAGATCCGGGAGATTCATAATCTTTGCCACATTGGCATAGGTGATACCGCCCATGGATATGAGTATCTCACGTTCTTTATCCAACTCGGCGTCACCGGTACTCATATTGTCGGTCTTGGGAAAGACCATACCGACAAAGTCAAACACCTCCGTAGATGCTGAGCAGGTATACTTCATGTAGGGCAGATGCAAACCCGCCGCAATTGCCCGGGCACCCTGTGTCTTACCGGTGCCGGCGGGACCGCGCATCAGGAAGTTGCGCATCTGCATGGGCTTTCCAGTGGTGTTCAGGGCATGCTTGCAGATATTGACCACCTGCTCTGGAATGATGTACCATTCCTCCAGCTTGGGCACAAGGGACTCTTCCAATACGGAGAGCTTTCGGCCTGCGGTCATCTGATACTTGCCTACGAAATCCTTGTGGTCAATGGCACTGGTAGCCGCAGACACAGTCACTTTTCCGGTCTTTGCAAAGATGAGAAACTCACCTGCAACAACCGTGGCAGGTGTGTACGCACCGGAATCCAGCTGTGCCTGGGATACCCGGTAGACATTACCGGACTTATCCACGTTCACCTTGATATACTCCGGGTTGGTGTCATCCTTGATCCGGCGATATGCGTTGTCACACAGAACGGCCATGCTGTCTGTAGCCTTCTTCATGTCCGGATAGCCGGATGTTCTTTCGTCCATGTAGAGTTGGAAATGCTCTTCGAATTCCTTATCCTTCAGAAGCACGGGCATCATGGCCATCATGACTGCGGCACCGTCATTGGCAGTTGCGTGCAGACGGTAGCTCTCTACCATCTCGGTATTTCGGTCAAAGCCGCTGGCGGTGATGTTACCGGATGCACTGTCAAAGACGACGAGATGGTATGCATCCGGTCCTTTGGAGGACTTATATTCTGCAACCATCCGGTGGTCGATAATGCCGACGGCACCTTCACCGTTTCCGGTCATGCAGTCGATAACGGCATGAACAGCCTTGATAATCGTACAGCACAGCGTTGCTTCCGTGCCGGACCCATACTTGGATGATACCTTGATCTTCTTACTGGCCAGCTTATCAAATGGCTCCGGAAGCGATCTTGAGAAATTCAAGAGGTTATTGATAGATGTTGCACTCATTTTTATTCCCTTTCTGCAGTATTACTGCTCAAATTCAATTTTGATTCCGCCCTCACAGCAAAATGCTCCGGGCAGATCGTTGTACTCCAGTTCCTTACAGATATCCATCCAGCTTTCGGAAATAGGAAGATCAACATGAGGAATCAGATAAAAGCTTGCTCCCTGACCAATGGCTTCATTGCACTTTTCGTTCAGTGCTACGATATTGGCTTCGACCCACTGAAAAGCAATCAGACCAAAGTCTTCCGGAATTTCTTCATCCTCATCATCGCCTTCCGGTTCAGGATTGGGATTCGGTATGGGTGGTACGGGAGGTTGGGGTACAGGATCCGGATTCTGATCAGGGTTCTCGAAAATGACATCGAATACATGAAGATTTCGGATCAGCACGAGTCCCCTGCGGTATCCGCCTGCACGATTTAAAATCACGTAGACTTTGTTGCCTACCATAATGTCTTCCTTTGCTCTGGGACTTTCCCAGATCCATCTGACATCGGGATACTTGGCTTCCAGAATCTGCGAGATCCTTCTTTGAATCAGGACCATTGCCATGGCCTGGAAATCCTGCTCTCTGGGTTCCGAAGGAGCGGTAGGTTCCGGCAATGCAAGCACCGGCTCCAGAGGCTCTACCTTTTTGCTGGACAGGAACAACAGGCGCAGTATTGCGATGAAGATTCCTAAGATAATCAGCAGCAAGATTGGCCAGAGACGAGTAATGTACGTTAACAAAGCCAGAAGTCCCAGCAGAACTAGTGCTTCATAGGCCATATGCCGTTTATGTTCTTTATCTTTCATATATCATTCTCCTCTGTGTCGGCGCAAAAAACGCCCAGAAGATCTCGTCGGATACTCCTGGGCGTTTTTTGCGCTCTTATTCAATTTTCTTTTACCTCCTTATCTTTTAGAAGAAAGCGTTGCCGCCGCCATAACTCTGGAAGCCGGTAAATCCACCGTTCATAGAATCGCTTGCAGGGGGTGCAGCATAGTTATTGGCAGGCTCGGGAGCGGAAGAGGTTGCATTCCTTCCATCTCCGGAGTTCTTGCTGCCACCGCTGAAGCAATACTCAATGTCTTCCAGAATAATAACGGGAACACTGCGTTTCTCCTTGGTCTTTTCATCTTCCCAGATGTCTTCATCGTAGCGGCCGATCAAGGTGACAAAGGAACCTTCTTTGAGCTGCATCTTGCGGATGCGTTCGCAGAGCGGTCCAAAGGCCTTTACGCCCACATTGATCCATCTGTGATTCTTATCGGCACGGGAATCATACACCTTTGTGCCGATACGGAAACGAACGAAATCTCCTTTCTCGGAGAACTTGATAGCAGGCTTGTTGTCAAACCCCTTGGATACGACGACCTCGGATGCGATAACTTTGAACATAATTGACTCCTTTCTGCAGGAACTGCCTGCAACAGAAATAATATATATTTCAACCTGCAACGCAGGCGGAAACCGGGAAATAAAAAAAGTGCCATTCGCATAGCAATGCAAATGACACTTTGAATAAATCGGATAGACGGTTGTTCTGCCTGCGCAAAACTCGGATAACTGATATATGCAGTATACCATAGGTACAGGATTTCGT
>JAFZFH010000060.1 GCA_017555965.1 Bacteroidales bacterium | reverse complement strand
GCGTTCATGGTATCCAGCATCTCCTCTGTCCGCTTCTTGTACTCCCAGTAGAAGCTGCGCATTTCATCTGCATCACACAGCCGCACAGATTCCCGGTCGAACACCTCATGATCTTCCCAGTCGATGGCATCGTAGGACAGTGCCAGGACACCTTCTCTAACCAGTACAAAGTAGCAGCCGTTGTACAGACCGTCTGTGTAAGGGTGCATCCAGTACAGCGGGGTACCAAAGTCCTGTTCATTGTCTTCACAGAGATTCGTGAGCGCAGTGAATGTGCCGCCGTCATCGAAGAGCTTCTCTACGAATTCAACCATGGTCATGAGCTTACTGCAGTCGATCACGCGGGAGTCAATGAAGATTAGATTCTCATCTGCTTCCGGCAGCTGAATAGGTTCAGGCCAGTTACCCAGGAGCCAAAGGGCATCCTGTGTCACGAATTCCTGTTTCCAGTCCTTCTTCAGCACATGCTTCAGCAGAGCTTCGCACAGATCCATATCCAGCGATCTGCTGGAATTGGAATCCGGTAGAATGCATCTGCGGATCATAGTTGCATCTCCGCCCACATACTGAATGAGGCTTACGATCTCTGAATTGCTGAACCGGTCGTCAATGGCTGCGATGCTCCAGTAGGAATCTTCTTCAGCCTTGGCAATACAGTGGATCTCTCTGCCCAGCAGCGCTGACAGGATGTTTCCCAGATACCAGGCAACACGGGAGAATTCCAGCTTGAGTGTGGTAAACCGCTCAATGTTGTTCATCTGAATTCCTTTCTGCCGTAATATACGGCCCATAATATTTTGTATCTTCCTCTTCCGCACAGTAGGCACCGATGCAGACCCGGTGGACACCTTCCTTATCAGGGTTAAACTCTACGAAGCAGATCCCGTCAGAAGAAGGATTTTCCTGTGCATCCCAGTAAATGGTGATAGACGGATAGCTGTCATTGGGATAACCAACCGCACGAAGATAGCTTCCGTCAGGCAAAGGGATCGCAATGGTCAGCTGATCTTTCGGCGCGGGTTCTTTGACCTCAAAAGGTTCGGATAAAGAAAAGCGCTTTCTTTTCTCCCGATGAGGTTGAAGAAAACGCATTTTGTTCTTTATAAGCTCCAATTGAAGGGCAGTAAAAATCTGTTCCACCTGATCACAGCTATACTGATAAAAGCTCGTGCTGGAAAGATTCCCCAGAAGGCGTATCATGGAAAGGATCTTATTGACCCTCGCTTCTGCCAGCCGGATAAACTTTTCTTCTTTGGTTTCTTTCGGAGGTCTCATACCCGAACCCCCTTGGCTGCAGCCTTTTCCGGCGGACGCAGGACATAGCGGGTGTTCTTGGTTTCGATATGGATCACACCGGAGGGCATCTGGATGAAATGCTGTACCGTGGATGTGCGGCGAAGACCTGCAGCTTCTTTGATGAAGGCAGCATTGCCAATGGCCAGCGGATATTCCAGAGAGCCAACGAGCTCTACACGCTTTTTCTTTGCAAACATAGTAATTCTCCTTATCTGTTATTAAGTATTGATGGATTTCAGCATCAAGGGATAATCATGCTCCAAGAACTCCTGATAACAGGGCCAGATGGTACCGTCGAATCCGATGCCGAATTCCCAGTCCTGAAACAAGCTCTGAAGGCTGGTACGTACACTAGACTCATTTTGATCCTCCTCGATCATAGATTCCAGGTTTTTGATTAAGTCCGGAATTCCATAACCGTGATCGATCATCCAATGGAGCCTGAAGATCTCATAAGCCTGTTTAGGGTCATGTAAATCACACATATTTCTCCTCCTTTGCCAGACTGATCTCAGTCCATCGGCCGCAGTGCGGGCAGCAATTAAAGCTTGCATTCTCCTCATAGCG
>JAFZFH010000059.1 GCA_017555965.1 Bacteroidales bacterium | reverse complement strand
TGCATCGTCCACTGGAACCAGAGGCACTTCGTTGTTGTCTATGAGATAAGGAAGAGGCGTGGCGGTTATATTGTCAAGGTAGCCGATCCGGCATCCGGACTTCTGACCTATACCGAGGAAGCCTTCTGCAGGGCCTGGCTACAGGCAGGGAAAGACAATGAAGGGGATGATTCGGTATCGGCCAACACCCACGGCATAGCCCTGATGCTGGAGCCTACTCCCAAGTTCTACGAGGAGAAGGGCGACGACGAGAAGAAGTTCGGCTTCGGCTATATTCTCGGCTATCTCCGTCCTTATAAGTCGTTCATCGTCCAGATACTCCTGGCGATGCTCGTGACCAGCGTCATCAGCCTGATACTGCCGTTCATCACTCAGTCCGTGGTGGATACAGGTATCGGCACTGGTAATCTCTCCTTCGTGGTGATGCTGCTGATAGCACAGCTGGTGCTGACGATCGGCCAGATGGCCAACAACCTCATCCGCAGCTGGCTGATGCTTCACACTACCTCCAGAGTGAGCATATCGCTCATATCCGACTTCCTGTGCAAGCTGATGAGGCTTCCGATAGCGTTCTTCGACTCGAAGATGGTGGGTGACATAATGCAGCGCATCGGTGACTATAACAGAATCCAGACCTTCCTTACCGGTTCTCTCCTGAGCATTGTCATTGCTGCCGTGACATTCCTCATCTACGGAGGCATTATGGCTGGTTATAACATCGGAGTCTTTCTGGTGTTCTTCTCTGGAGCCGCACTCTACATCGGATGGGTGCTCCTGTTCCTTAAGAGAAGACGTAAACTCGACTATATGAGGTTCCAGGAGGCCTCGGCCAACCAGAGCAACATCGTGCAGCTGATCGGCGGAATGCAGGACATCAAGCTGAACAACTGCGAGAAGCAGAAGCGCTGGGACTGGGAGCGGATACAGGCACGCCTGTTCAAGGTGAGCGTCAAGAGCCTTTCGCTGGGACAGGCACAAGAAGTGGGAGGAACATTCATCGACCAGACGAAGAACATCCTTATATCGTTTCTCGCGGCCAAGTCCGTCATCAGCGGTGATATGACCCTCGGTATGATGATGTCCCTGCAGTACATTATGGGACAACTCAATGCTCCTATATCCCAGTTCATCTCGTTTGTGCAGGCTACTCAGGATGCATCCATATCTCTTGAGAGACTCGGAGAGATCCACGATATGAAGGACGAGGAACCTGAAGACGAGCAGAAGATAAGGGAGATTCCACAGGATGCTGACATTGTGTTTGACGATGTGACCTTTCAATACGATGGCCCTCACTCAGCCAAGGTGCTTGACGGAGTGTCTCTGCGCATTCCTGCCAACAAGGTGACCGCGATAGTAGGAGCCTCCGGCAGCGGCAAGACCACGATGCTCAAGATGATGCTGGGCTTTTATAAACCTGTAAATGGCGAAGTCCGCCTTGGTGGAGCTTCTATCTCCGCCTACAGCGAGAGGGTCTGGAGGTCACAGTGCGGAAGCGTGATGCAGGAGGGATACATCTTCTCCGACAGTATATCCGGCAACATTGGCGTGTCCGATGAGACTCCTGATATGGCAAGAGTACGCAAGGCAGCAGATGTGTCGAACATCCGTGAGTGGATCGAGAGGCTTCCGCTTGGGTACAATACAAAGATCGGAGCAGACGGTCACGGACTCAGCACTGGACAGAAGCAGAGGATCCTCATAGCGAGAGCCGCGTATAAGGACGCGAAGTTCCTCTTCTTCGACGAGGCGACGAACTCGCTCGACGCGAACAACGAGAAGGCCATAATGGAGAACCTCGACAGGCTGTTCGAGAACAAGACAGTG
>JAFZFH010000058.1 GCA_017555965.1 Bacteroidales bacterium | reverse complement strand
CTCATCTCTTGTATTTTCTTCCTTATATCCTAGGCCTGAGAAGGAACCGCTGTAATATAATTTATTGGTCATTGAGATCTTGTCATCAATTTCATAATTCCAATTCAATGACCCAACCATATTACCCCAACCAAGGTTAATGTCTTGAACATCTCTTCGATACTCTCGGATGCCGTTTACCCAATATTCCGAAGCATCGTCACTCATAAATTTGAACACATCGTTTCCTGTGTAGAAGTTGGCTGAGAGAACACTTCGATTGCTGAACTTATGAGTAATCTTTGCATTCAGGTCCGTAAAGGCATAACGGAAATTCATCTTTTCGTCATAAATGGCGTTCTGCTTATTCAGATATGCCAGCAGGGGTAATGTTACAGTCTCTGTCCAGGTGCGTCTGAGGCCGAAATTGAAGGATGTCTTGTCTTTCCTAATCGGACCATCAAATTGAAATCTACCGTCAAGCAGACCTATTGAGAAAAGGCCATGATACTCCTTGAAGTCACCATCTTTGGTAGTGATGTCAACAACAGAAGACATCTTCGAGCCATATCTTGCAGGGAATCCGCTTTTATAGAAATCCATGCTTGAGATGACGTCGCTGTTAAATGCAGAAAACAGTCCGAGAAGGTGGCTGGACTGGTAGATAGGAACACCATCCAAAAGAAAGAGATTATCGCTTCCATCTCCACCATGAACATAGAATCCAGAGAGCAGCTCTGTACCAGAAGACACTCCAGGCATCATCTGAAGGGTCTTGATGACATCAGGTGTGCTAAATAGCGCAAAACCCGAGTTAAGAGTCTTGCTGTCAATACGCTTGAGACCTGTCTGCGTCTCGTTCCTTTGGGGATCAACCAAAGCAGTAATGACAGCCTCAGAAATGCTGTCATTCTGCTCCTCTATGAAGATTGTGTAGTCCTTAGGCTTCTTTCTTTTGTCAGCCTGTGTAAGGACCACATACTTCTTCATCACTTCATATTCGATGTTCGTACCGGCGAAGAGAGTCATCAGGCACTCTTCAAGAAGAACTGAATGCTCCTTCTTGTTGCCCTTGATGATGTCCTTCATCGGCTTGCTCGAATACGGCACATTGATCTCGATCGCTGAATCATAAACGAAGTTCACACCCAAAGACTCGTGGAGGACCTCCATCTCTGACTTGAGAGTCCTGTTCTGCTGTGCATGGGCAGGAGCAACGGCATAGAAAGCCATTGCGATTACGGTTGTAATTAATAATAGTACGTGCTTCATTGTCAAGTCGTTTGGGAATCTTATCTCTTGATGATGTGCACATCTAGGGCAGACTCTATGAGACTGATGATAAGGTCGAGGTCTTCAGCATAGAACTCTCCACTGAGCTGCTTGTCAAGGTCTGTCGCCGCAAACGACACCTTGTAATGCTCAGACAGAGTCTCAAGAACCTCCTTGAGAGGTGTCTTATCGAAGATGAATGATCCACGCTGCCATGCGATAGAGTTGACGTCTGGCTCCATCATTACGACTGGGACATTTCCATCAGGCGAAAGAGTCGCCTGCATGTCCTTTGTCAGGATCACACCTTCTGCATCGGAAGACTTTGCAAACAGCACCTTACCTTCTGTCACATAGACTTCCTTGACCGATGAGCCGGCATCCACCATGAACTTTGTACCAAGCACCCTTACGAATGCGCCATCTGAAGTGATTTCAAACGGCACGGCCTCGTCACGAGCGACTTCAAAGAAAGCCTTACCCTCAAGTCTGGTGTTTCGAGGAGACTTCTTGCTATAAGTCAATCTTGAGCCTGGCGCAAGAGTGATTTCCGAGCCGTCAGGAAGAACAAACTCCTGGACTTCGGCACTTGCCATGAGCTGGATCTGCTGGTCATTGCTTCGGAAGAGGAACACACAAAGCACGACCGCAGCGGCTGCCGCAACCATACCAGACACCCAAGGCAGTACTCTTCTACAAGGCTTCTGCACGATGCCATGAGTCTCATTGAAGCGGTCTATCGCCTTCTGAGTGTCGAACTTGCCTTCCTGATAATGCTTCAGGACGAAGTCCATGTGTTTATCCTCAAAGTCTGACATAATTAAGATCTAAGATTCCGTTAATCCGACATTAAGACGGAAGTGTTTTGAAAAAGTACTATATGATTTGAAAAATTATGCAAAAAAGAATGT
>JAFZFH010000057.1 GCA_017555965.1 Bacteroidales bacterium | reverse complement strand
AACCCTCAAGACCATAAGCTATCAGGTATTTGAACGCTCAGGCATTACATCCTGCGTTATTCCTGACGGATGTTGGATGAGTTATGGTGTATTCGATGATTGCACATCTCTTACTTATGTCAAGCTTCCTTCGCAGATGGAATCCATACCGAGTAGTACGTTCCAGGGCTGCACATCTCTCAAATCATTCGAGATGCCAACTGGCGTGAAAGCCATAGGATACAGCGCATTCCAGAGTTCAGGTCTTGAAGTGATACACTTCCCTGATGCCGTCACCGTAATTGAAAGTCAGGTATGCAAGAACTGCTATAGCCTGAAGGAGGTGAGATTCCCGGCCAGCCTGAAAACATTCGAGATGCAGGCTTTCAGCTTCTCAGACAATATCGAGAGGTTCATCATGGCAGACGGAACGGTATGCACTGATGTGATCATCATACCCGAAGGGGTAACCAGCATGGAAGACCTTGTCTTCTACTTCAGGAATCCGAACTTCAAGTCGATGAGAATACCTTCGACCCTGACCAGCATCGCTGACGGCGGACTATGCTGTCCTAATCTCGAACGCTATGTGATGACCGGATCAAACCCTAAATATGATATCCGCAACAACTCCGTGATCGAGACGGCGACCAACCGTCTAATTGGAGGTGCGGTCCTGAGCACGAATATTCATGAGAGCGTGACCACCATCGGCAAGGAAGCGTTCTATGAGTCGTGCATTGCCAGTGTGGATCTTCATGCAGGAGTCACGACCATCGAGGATTACGCCTTCGACTACTCGGACCTCACTCAGATCATCTGTAGGGGCACCACTCCTCCGACACTTGGAGCATCCCCATTCAGACTCACAAACTACAGCGGCACCATGAAGGTACCTTCAGAGTGCATCAGTCTTTACCGTTCACAATGGTATCTGACAAGTGTCGGCTATCTTGGATGGACGAACTACAGATGGGGACTTGTAGCCTTGACTGAAGGCGAATAATATAACCACACACGAAGCCTGTTTACATTTTTGGGGACTGTCCGGCCGAGAGGTCCGATGTCCCTTTTTTCTTTCGCACCAACCTTCTAAAACAACGATATTATGAGAAGAATCATTACAATGGCAATCACAGCCCTACTCATGTGCTCATGCATCTATGAGGACCTGAGCGACTGTCCAAACTTCATCCAGGGCATCGGAAAGCCCGTGGATGTGGAGTTCAGCGTCAGCTGTACGGACTCCATCGAGACTAAGAGCAGCATCTCGGCCTCCGAGACTGCTGTGACTAACCTGAACCTGTTTGTCTACTATGACGGCAAACTGGAAACCTCTTCTTACATCGAGTCCCCTACTTCCTTTTCCATGAGTCTTGTCAAGGGGCGCACATACAACATGTACGCTCTGGCCAACATGGGCAGGGTGTCTGCACCATTTACGGAAGAGGAGATGAAAGACTATCAGTATTCCATCTCCAAAGTCACTGACATCAAGCTTGCCTTCCCGATGTGCTGGAGCCTGGAAGACCAGACGATAGGTGGTACAACACCAAGAATCAGTATCGGGCTTGAGCGTATGGTCTCACGCATCAACTTCAGCATCGACAGCTCGGAATTGGAAGACTTTACGGTCACGGCTGTAAGGCTTCGCCAGGCGGCTCTGAAGATGTACCCTTTCTTCGATAACGGAAGTGAAGGGAGCATGGCCAGCAATCTGTCTGAAGTCGGAGACGGAGACTGGGCAAGCAGCTCAGACCTGACAAAACTAAATGCAGGACAAAAGATCTGGTTTTACGCTCTGGAGAACTGTCAGGGAGTGCTTCTGCCGGGAAACAAGAGTGCGGAGTCGAAAATCCCGAGCGAGATACCGTACGGATCAGAACTCTGCACGTATCTGGAGATGACTGCATCATATTCCGGTGAGTACGAGGGAGTCCCTGTGTCTTCGGACAATGTGGTCTATCGCTTCTACATAGGAAACGACAACTGCTCAGATTT
>JAFZFH010000056.1 GCA_017555965.1 Bacteroidales bacterium | reverse complement strand
GTTGCCGCAACATACGACAACATCATGATGGTTGAGGGTGAGATGAAGGAGGTAAGCGAGAAGGATATGCTCGAGGCTATCAAGTTCGCTCACGAGGAGATCAAGAAGCACTGCAAGGTTCAGATGGAGCTCATGGAGGCTGTAGGCAAGACTGAGAAGAGAGCTTACTGCCACGAGGAGAACGACGAGGCTCTCCGCCAGGCAATCCAGGAGTTCTGCTACGACAGATGCTACGCAATCGCTAAGTCAGGCTCTGCAAAGCACGAGCGTTCAGACGCATTCGAGGCACTCAAGGAAGAGTTCTACGCAACACTTCCAGAGGAGGAGCAGGAAGAGAAGAGAATGATGATCGAGAGATACTATCATGCAGTTGAGAAGGCAGCCATGAGAAACATGATCCTCGACGAGGGCATCCGTCTCGACGGCCGTGATACAACTACAGTACGTCCGATCTGGTGCGAGACTGACTATCTCCCATGCGCACACGGTTCAGCAATCTTCACACGTGGTGAGACTCAGTCACTTTCGACTGTAACACTCGGCACAAAGCTTGACATGAAGGAGCGCGACGAGGTTCTTATCCAGGAGACTGACCAGTTCGTACTTCACTATAACTTCCCTCCATTCTCAACTGGCGAGGCTCGTCCACAGCGTGGTATCGGCCGTCGTGAGATCGGACACGGAAACCTTGCATACCGTGCACTCAAGCCTATGATCCCAATGGCTCCTGAGAATCCATACGCAGTACGCGTAGTTTCAGATATCCTCGAGTCTAACGGTTCATCTTCAATGGCTACAGTTTGTGCAGGATGTCTTGCACTCATGGATGCAGGTGTGAAGATCAAGAAGCCGGTTGCAGGTGTTGCAATGGGTCTTATCACAGACAAGGACAACCCTAACGAGCGTTATGCTATCCTTACCGACATCCTCGGTGACGAGGACCACCTCGGAGACATGGACTTCAAGGTAACAGGTACTAAGGACGGTATCACTGCCACTCAGATGGATATCAAGGTTGACGGTCTTTCATATGACGTTCTCGAGAGAGCTCTCGAGCAGGCACGTCAGGGTCGTCTCCACATCATGGGCGAGATGATGAAGACAATCAGCGAGCCACGTGAGGACTACAAGGAGTTTGTTCCTCGTATGATCCAGATCCGTGTTGCAGGTGAGTTCATCGGTGCAATCATCGGAAAGGGTGGTGAGACTATCCAGCGCATCCAGCGTGAGACTGGTACAACAATCACTATCACTGAGGAGCAGGTTAACGGCGTATCACAGGGTGTTGTTGACATCTTCGGAAACGACAAGGAAGCTATGGACAAGGCTCTTAACTGGATCAACGGCATCACTGCAGTTCCAGAGGCTGGTACAGTTTACCACGGAAAGGTTGTTTCTATCCTTGAGTTCGGTGCATTCGTAGAGATCCTCCCTGGTAAGGAAGGCCTCCTCCACGTATCTGAAATCGACTGGAAGAAGACTGAGAAGGTAGAGGATGTACTCAACATCGGCGACGAGGTGGACGTGAAGCTCCTCGAGATCGACGAGAAGACAGGTAAGATGAGACTTTCACGCAAGGCTCTCATCGAGAAGCCTGAGGGTTATGTTGAGCCTGAGCGCAAGCCACGCGGAGACAAGGGTCCACGTCGTGACAACGACCGCCGTGACAACCGTGGTCCACGTCGTGATGACAACAGAGGCCCACGTCGCGATGACAGAGGTCCAAGAGGTCCACGCCGCGAGCGTCCAGCTGACGTTCCAGAGCAGAACAACGAGCCAGAGATGTTCTAATCATCTTTGACACACAATACAGAAGCAGCCGATTGACGTTAAAGTCAGTCGGCTGCTTTGTTTATTGCCCGAAAGTCTATAACTTTATGGGTTGGAAAAGAAAATTTATAAAACATCATAACCTATATGGAAAGAATAATCGAGTGCGTGCCTAACTTCAGTGAAGGCCGCAACATGGAAGTAATCGACGCAATCGTAGCGTCCATCGAAAAATCAGGTGGAGTAAAGGTACTTGACGTCGATCCGGGCGAAGCTACAAACAGAACAGTAGTAACATTCGTGGGTAGTCCGGAGGCTGTCGTTGAAGCGGCATTCCAAGGGGTGAAGACAGCAGGTAAACTCATTGACATGAGAAACCACCACGGAGCTCACCCTCGTTCAGGAGCGACAGACGTGCTTCCGCTCATCCCTATCTCAGGAATAACACTCGAGGAGTGTGCTGAACTTGCAAGAAAGCTTGCGGAGCGCATCTACAACGAGCTTGAAATCCCATGCTACTGCTACGAGTCGGCTGCTCAGAAGCCGGAACGCAAGAATCTTGCTGTCTGCCGCGCAGGCGAGTATGAGGCTCTTCCAGAAAAGATGGCAGACCCTGACCGTCAGCCTGACTTCGGACCTGGACACTATACAGAAAGAGCTGCTCAAGCAGGTGCCACCAACGTAGGTGCACGCGATTTCCTTATTGCAGTAAACTATAACCTCAATACAACTTCTACACGTCGCGCAAATGCGATAGCATTTGACGTACGTGAAAAGGGTCGTCCGAAGAGAGAGGGCAATCCTATCACAGGAAAGATCGTAAAGGACGAGAATGGAAAGACCGTAATGATTCCTGGAACATTGAAGGGCTGCAAGGCCATCGGATGGTTCATCGACGAGTATGGAATCGCACAGGTATCCATGAACATCACAGACATCAACACGACTCCGCTTCATGTGGCATTCGACGAGGTATGCCGTGCAGCGCAGGCGCGCGGTCTTCGCGTAACCGGCACAGAGATCGTGGGTCTTGTACCTAAGCGCACACTCATTGAGGCAGGACGCTACTTCCTTGAGAAGCAGCAGCGCTCGACAGGTATTTCAGAGGACGAAGTGATGAAGATCGCAGTCAAGTCGATGGGACTTGATGACCTCAAGCCGTTCAATCCGAAGGAGAAGGTGGTCGAGTTCCTTATCGAGGATGAGAAGGAGGCCGCTGCTCGCGAAAGACTTGTCCGCATGACATGTAAGGGCTTTGCATACGAAACTGCATCAGAGTCACCTGCTCCAGGCGGCGGATCAATTTCAGCATATATGGGAGCACTCGGTGCGGCACTCGGCACAATGGTAGCCAACCTTTCTTCGCACAAGGCCGGTTGGGATGCAAGATGGAAGGAGTTCTCAGACTGGGCAGACCAGGGTCAGGATGTAATGCGCCGTCTCCTTGCACTGGTTGACGAGGACACTGCAGCATTCGACAAGATCATGGCGGCCATCGGCATGCCTAAGGGATCTGAGGAAGAGAAGGCAGCACGCGCAGCAGCACTCGAGGCTGCAACGCTTTATGCGACCGAGGTTCCTCTCAAGACCATGAAGACAGCTCTCCAGGTCTTCCCTATCGTGAAGGCCATGGCAGCTGACGGTAATCCGAATTCTGTTTCAGATGCAGGAGTAGGTGCACTTGCAGCACGCAGCGCAGTCCTCGGAGCACAGCTCAATGTACGCATCAATGCAGCTGGTCTTGCAGACCGCGAAGCTGCTGACAGGCTTTGCGCAGAAGCGGAAGAAATCGCTGCACAGGCCATCGCCGCAGAAGCAGATGTACTGAAAATCGTAAACAGCAAGATTTAACACAAATTATGATAGATTTTAAAACAGACATATTGGCAGGTATTCCGGCGGTGCTGCCGGAGCCAAAGGCATATGATACGTCAGTCAATCATGCTCCGAAGCGAAAGGAAATCCTCAGCGCAGAGGAAAAGGTGCTGGCTATAAAAAACGCCCTCAGATATTTCCCTCAGGAGCACCATGCTGTCCTCGCTGCAGAATTCGCTCAGGAACTTAAGGACTACGGACGTATCTACATGTACCGTTTCCGTCCTGACTACGAGATGTACGCTCGTCCGATTGACGAATATCCTGCGAGATCGAAGCAGGCTGCAGCCATCATGGCAATGATCCAGAACAATCTGGACTACCGTGTCGCCCAGCATCCTCACGAACTGATCACATACGGAGGAAACGGAGCTGTGTTCCAGAACTGGGCTCAGTACCGTCTCGTGATGCAGTATCTTGCCACAATGACTGACGAACAGACCCTCGTAATGTACTCCGGACATCCTCTCGGACTTTTCCCTAGCCACAAGGATGCACCTAGAGTGATCGTTACAAACGGTATGGTCATCCCTAACTACTCGAAACCTGACCATTGGGAGAAGTTCAATGCTCTCGGAGTGTCACAATACGGTCAGATGACTGCCGGTTCATATATGTACATCGGCCCGCAGGGAATCGTTCACGGAACAACAATTACCGTGATGAACGCAGCACGCAAACAGCTTAAGGCACGCGGACTTGCCGGAACAGAGGAAAACATGAAAGGCATGCTCTTCGTTACTGCAGGACTTGGCGGTATGTCAGGTGCACAGCCTAAGGCTGGAGTCATTTCAGGAGTTGTAAGCGTGTGTGCAGAGGTGAACCCTCATGCAGCACACAAGAGACATAGCCAGGGCTGGGTAGATGAGATCCACGAAAACCTTGACGAACTCATCCCGCGTATCCGCAAGGCCATGGCAGACAAGGAAGTTGTATCAATAGCATATCAGGGTAACGTTGTAGACCTTTGGGAAAGACTCGCTGATGAGGACATCCATGTAGACCTTGGTTCTGACCAGACATCTCTGCACAATCCATGGGCAGGCGGCTACTACCCTGTAGGATATTCATACGAGGAGTCCAACAGGATGATGGCTGAAGAGCCTGAGAAGTTCAAGGAATGTGTCCAGGAGTCACTCCGCAGACATGCGGCAGCTGTCAACAGACTGGCAGATAAAGGAATGTACTTCTTCGATTATGGCAATGCCTTCCTTCTTGAGGCATCCCGCGCAGGAGCAGATGTGCTCCGCGAGGACGGAAAGTTCAGATATCCTTCATATGTACAGGACATCATGGGTCCGCTCTTCTTCGACTATGGATTCGGTCCGTTCAGATGGGTCTGCATGTCGGAAAATCCGGAGGACCTTGCGAAATCGGATGCGATTGCAGCAAAGGTGCTTCGCGAGATCATGGCAGATGCACCGGAGGAGATCCAGGGTCAGATGATGGACAATATCCGTTGGATCGAAGAGGCAGGCCGCAACAACCTCGTGGTAGGTTCGCAGGCACGTATCCTCTATGCCGACTGCGAAGGCCGCACGAAGATCGCCCTCGCATTCAACGAGGCCATCCGCAACGGTGAGATAACAGCACCGATCGTTCTCGGCCGCGACCACCACGATGTATCCGGCACTGATTCACCTTTCCGTGAGACTTCAAACATCTACGACGGCTCGCAGTTCTGCGCAGATATGGCGGTTCATAACGTCATCGGAGACGGATTCCGCGGCGCGACATGGGTATCGATCCACAATGGTGGTGGAGTAGGCTGGGGAGAAGTCATGAACGGTGGATTCGGCATGGTCATCGACGGTTCTGAGGATTCTGACCGTCACATCCAGGAGATGCTCCTCTGGGATGTGAACAACGGAATCGCACGTCGCAGCTGGGCACGCAACGAGGGTGCCATGAATGCTATCAAGCGTGAGATGGAACGTACTCCTGGCCTCAAGGTCACACTCCCTAACATCGCAGATGAAGATTTGATTAGAACCATATTAGCATAATGTCATCCCCGGCTTGACCGGGGATCTCACAGACAATAAAATGACACATACCATTTCCAATAAACATTTGACCATCGAAAAGGTCAATGAGATAATCACAAAAGGCAAGAAGCTGGTTCTCAGCAAGGAGTCAGAAGAGGCTATTATAAAATGCCGCAAGTTCCTGGACAGCAAGATGGGAGACATCGGACGTCCGGTATACGGCATCACAACCGGATTCGGTTCTCTCTGTAACATCTCGATTCCTGCAGAGGATCTGTCACAGCTCCAGCACAATCTCGTGATGTCGCACGCATGCGGTACAGGAGAGACAGTGCGTCCGGAAATCGTCAAGCTCATGCTTCTTACCAAGATACAGTCGCTTTCATACGGATATTCCGGTGTACAGCTCATCACCGTGCAGCGTCTTATCGACATGTTCAACAATGACGTTCTGCCTGTTGTGTACCAGCAGGGTTCGCTCGGTGCCTCCGGCGACCTCGCTCCCCTTGCCCACCTCTGCCTTCCGCTTATCGGAATGGGTGAAGTGACATATAAGGGAAAAGTGCACGCGGCTGCAGATGTCTGGAAGGAACTCGGATGGGAAGTAATCAGACTGCAATCGAAGGAGGGCCTTGCCCTGCTGAACGGAACTCAGTTCATGAGTTCACATGCAGTATGGTCGCTCATCCAGGCGGAAAGACTCTCAGATTGGGCAGATAAGATCGGAGCAATGTCTCTTGAGGCTTATGACGGCCGCATCGAGCCTTTCTATCCTCAGGTTCATGAGGTCCGTGCACATCAGGGTCAGATTGATACGGCAGCACGAATCCGCGAACTTCTTGATGGCAGTGAGATCATCCGCCAGAAGAAGATTCACGTTCAGGATCCTTACTCATTCCGATGCATGCCTCAGGTTCATGGCGCATCAAAGGATACTATCCGTTATGTCAAGTCAGTCATCGAAATTGAGATCAACAGTGCGACAGACAATCCTACAGTCTTCCCTGACGAAGATCTGATAATTTCAGCAGGAAACTTCCACGGTCAGCCAATCGCACTTCCTATGGATATGCTCACCCTCGCTCTTTCAGAGCTTGCCAATATCTCTGAACGACGCATCTACAAGCTTATCTCAGGACAGAGAGGTCTGCCTAATTTCCTTGTAGCGAAGCCTGGTCTTAACAGCGGATTCATGATTCCTCAGTATACTGCGGCATCGATTGTAAGCCAGAGCAAGGGTCTCTGCATGCCGGCTTCTGCAGATTCTATTCCATCTTCGCAGGGTCAGGAGGACCATGTCAGCATGGGAGCGAATGCAGCTACAAAGCTCGTACGTGTAGTTGAGAACACAGAGCGCGTTCTTGCAATCGAGCTCTTCAATGCAGCACAGGCTCTTGAGTTCCGCAGACCTTTGAAATCATCATGGCATATCGAAAAGATTCATGCAGGCTACCGCAAGGTGGTTCCATTCATTGATGACGACACATACATGCATCCGCTGATCGAGAAATCGATTGCTTTCATCAGATAATTCATGAAGACGATAATATACAATATCGGCACGCTTGCGGGTATTCTGCCATCTGATGTCAGGAAACTGGATGGTGCGGAGATGAATCAGGTGGAATGCATCGAGAATGCGTACCTTGTCATCGAAGACGGAGTCATCACTGATTTCGGTGAATATTCTGCTGACAGATGCCATTTCCCAAACGACTCCTCCACCTGCGGCCAGGGGGGTAGCACGGTTCTGGAAACAACACCCGACAGCAGAACACACAATCCGGAATCTGAGGAGGCAGACGCCACATATATTGATGCGAAGGGAGGATATGTGATGCCTGCATTCTGCGACAGCCACACCCATATTGTATATGCAGGATGCAGAGACGGCGAATTCAGAGATAAGATTGCCGGACTCTCGTATGAGGAGATCGCAGCTCGCGGAGGCGGAATCCTGAATTCCGCAGACCTTCTTCATGAAACATCAGAAGAAGAACTCTACGGACAGTCAATGGTCCGTGTGCTCGAAATCATGAGCATGGGAACAGGTGCTGTAGAAATAAAGAGCGGCTATGGACTTACAGTCGAGGACGAACTCAAGATGCTCCGCGTCATCAGACGCATAAAGGAAACTGCCCCGATTACAGTACGCGCGAATTTCCTTGGAGCTCATGCAGTCGGCCGTGCATACAAAGGCCGCCAGAGTGAATATGTCGACCTTGTATGCAATGAAATGCTCCCTCGCGTTGCCGAGGAAGGTCTTGCAGACTTTGTCGATGTGTTCTGCGACGAAGGATTCTTCACTGTAGAAGACACGGACAAGATTCTGAGCAAGGCTGCAGAGTATGGCATCACTCCTAAGATTCACGCCAACGAACTGGAGGTATCAGGAGGAGTACAGGTGGGAGTGAAGCATGGGGCACTTTCAGTAGACCACCTTGAAAAGACCACTGATGCGGAAATCGAAGCACTTCGCGGAAGCGGAACCATGCCTACCATGTTGCCAGGATGCTCCTTCTTCCTTGGAATCCCATATGGAAATGCCAAAGGATATATAGAAGCAGGCCTGCCTGTAGCACTGGCATCCGACTACAACCCGGGATCAAGTCCGAGCGGCAACATGCGTTTTGTAATGGCTCTCGGCTGCATCAGAATGCGTCTTACTCCGGAACAGTCATTCAATGCATGTACGATCAATACGGCATATGCCATGGGAGTAAGCGACATCTTGGGATCTATTACAGTTGGAAAAAAGGCGAACCTTATCATCACCAAGCCGGTTCCATCACTCGCATTCATCCCATACAGCCACCAGACACCTGTAATCGAACAGGTCATCCTTAACGGAATCTCGCTTTAACGCAAAATACAATAGCTGTATACCAGTATCTTACAGACAGAGCGTGCTCCCTTTGAGGAGCACGCTCTGTCTGTAATTATCTAAGATTCAACATTTTGAATTACTCTACCATTGCACAGTCCGGACATTCCTGATTGCAGTCCGCACAGTCTCCGGTGCAATCTGAACACTCAACCACTTCCTCTGGCTGGTTGTAGCGCGGAAGCGGAGAATTCAATCCGACGCAAGCAAGAAGATTGAAGATCCAGAGTCCTCCAGCAACAAGTGCAAGAGCCACCAAAGTAATCACACATTTCTTCCAAGTAGGGATTCCTGCCTTTGCATATGGATCCTTAAGCTTCATCTTAGGATATTTCGCTACATCTGTAAGTGTCTCTCCGAACGGAATGCTGATCTTTGATGCGGCATTGACAGCCCAACCGTTTGCATTAAGAAGAGGTGCGATATTGCGGCGACGGAGCTTCATCCATGCCATTACCATTGCAGGACCTGAAATCAAAAGCAAGATAGCCACGATAACAAGAGCAGTCTTCCATACAGGCATTTCAAGAACGCCAGAGAAGATGGTTGTCAAAGCTGTACCGAGAGCTCCCAAAGCCATACCGAAGGCAGCAAAGATACCGGCAAACTTACCGATATCGAAAGGCTGTGCCGGAGCGGCGCCGGCTGCGCCTGCTGCAGGAGCCGCATTGATCTTGGCTGTTGCATCTGCAAGAATCTTTGCATCCTTATCTGCAGCGCTCTTGTTGATGAGGTTCTCGACTGCTGTAGCCATTCTGCGATATGGTGACCAGAATGCCTGAGCTACGCTGATAGGATTGTCAATGATCTTTGTAATCACTGCATCCCACTCAACACCTGCATTATCATAATAAACTGCATTCTTTCCTACGATAAGGTCGCCGATTTCACCTACTGTGACCGCAGCCACGATAGTGATCTTTCCTGGTTTCAGCTTAGTAGAACAGTCGCAGTATACAAGGAACATTCCGCTTGTTGCAGCAGATGCATTGTGCTTGCCCATATCCGCTACATTCATACAGAAACGGCACTCTCTCTGGTCGATGATGAGTCTTCCTGACTGGAAGATTGCAGACACGTCCTTGTCCTTTGTATAGAAGTCATCAAGAGTAACGAAGTTTCTGATGAGTCTGTACAGGTCGCGGAAAATATGGAGGAACTTGTTTACAAGCTCAATGTTCGAAGCCTCTTCTGCGAGAGCCGCATCCTGAGCCACGAGATCAAGAAGAGCAGCCTTTCTGTCCTTAGCAAGGAAATCCTTGATTGCATCGAGGCCTAAAGACTCCACACATGCGCCAGCCTTAGATCCCTTCCATGCTGTATAGGCAGCAAACTCAGCCCCCACTGCTGCCCAATCCGCCTCAGTAAGAACCTTCTTGTCAGCAAAAGCGACAGACTTTACAAGTTCAAACTTGGCAGCCCATGCAGGGTTTACCGGAGCTGTAAGATCGATTTCAGCCTTTCCTGTCACGCGAGCTATAGGATAAGATGCGATCTCGTCAACCTTTCCTGTAAGATTCTCGGCGCTTATTGCCTGAATGCCTGATGTCTGAACATCAAGAGATGCTGTGCTGTCAGGAGAGAAGGCAGCAAGCTTTGAACGCATGAAGAAATCCTTCACCTTTGCATCCAATGCATTGTATGCCTCAATGGCAGCGTCAGTCTTATCGCCATATGGAGCTTCGACAGCTGCTTCTGCCCAAGCCACATAAGCAGCAAGATTCTTATAGAATCCCTCGATCAAATCAGCATTCACTCCGGCTGCACCGCTACGGTCAGCTACACCGCCCATCGCAGCAACTGCAGCGGCAACTGCAGCCTTATCGTCTGCATCCTCGGAAGTCGCTTCAGTAATGACACCGTCACCATTGAATCTGGTATTTGCAAATATAGCTGCAAGATTTACAGTGTCAGCAAGAGTGATTACAGTACCTTCCTTGCCGAGATTTTCGAGAATCTGCTTTGCTGAGAAGTAGAGTTTCTTTCCAGCCTCGTTCTCCTGATTGAACTCCTCTACATCAATATAATCCTTACCCTCGAGAATAAGGTCATTATTCTTAAGGGCGCCTGTAACCCACTGCGAAGTCGCAATCACATCATTTACACGGATCTTTCCATCTCCGTCAATATCCATGTAGGCAAGACTCTTTTCATCGATCTCCAATCCGGTTGACGGACATGAAAGAACTGTCCACATCTTCGGATCAAGCTCTGCAAGATGAGCGATATCCTCGCCTGAAGCGATCCTGACTCTTGAGGAGCCGCCTAGATTCACGAACTCCCACTTATACTTCTTGTCGTTATTAAAGATTGCCATATCTGATAAAGATTAAATTTTCAATTATTATTACTCCGAAGCCGTCATGTCCCACGTCCTGAATGGATATCTGGTCAAATATGAGTTGTAGTAACGTCTGTCTCCGGTCACTTCCTTTCCCAACCAATCCGGGCGGGAGAATTCCTCATCTGGGGAAGAAAGTTCTATCTCTGCCATGAGAAGTCCCTCGTTCTCACCATGGAACTCGTCGACTTCAAAGACATGTCCTTCGTACTCCACAAGATATCTGACCTTATCAATGATTCCCGGCTCACACAAGTGCAGCAAAGCCTCAGCTTCATCCACTGGGATCTCCTTCTCCCACTCAAATCTTGACAAGCCGCCATCCTTGCTCTTACCCTTGATCGTAAGATATCCTTTGTCCCCATAAATCCTTATACGGACAGTACGTTTCGAATCAGAGCACATATATCCTTGAACAATGCGCTGACTGCTGTATGAATACGATCTGAAATCGCCTGCAACAAGATATTTTCTTTCTATTTCCTGAAATTCAGCCATTTCTATTCAATAAATTACACGACATCCGGCTTAAGGCAAAGATAGGAATAAATGCATAAAGCAACAAGGGCTTCCGCATTGATGCGAAAGCCCTTGTTAACTTATACCCTATTATTAACAACTATCTTGTTTGCTGTTGTAATTTGCAAAGGGTGTGCCAAACAACGGACGCCAGATTATTTTTTCCTGATTTTTGCAATTTTTTTTGATTTTCGCTTAGATTCCTGGATAGCCTTGCGAACTTTTTCCTTGCGAGCCGCCTTATTGATTCCGACAGTAACGTTATCAAACGATCCATCCTCTCCCTTGATAAAGGATGTTCCTCGTCCGTGCTCATAATCGATACGGTCGTATATTCTTTCTTCAAGTCCGGTCTCGATAAGTTCATAATCGAGAAGTTTCTGCTCCAGATTAGTCTTCTTCACTCGAATTCTGACTGGATCTCCAAGATTATATACAACTTTCGAACGTCTGCCGACAATTCTGTATCTGTCAGGATCAAATTCAAAGAAATCGCTGTTTATGTCACGGAGCGCAACCATACCCTCGATCATGGTAGGTTCGATCTCCACATACATACCCCACTCTGTAAGGCCGGAAACGTGACCTCCGAAAGTAAAGCCGACCTTGTCTTCCATAAACTCCACGAGCTTATACTTGATGCTGGATCTCTCAGCCTCTGCAGCAACAATTTCCCTTTCAGTCGCATATTTACACATCTTGGAATACTTGTCCACCGGAGCGGATGCACCTCCTGAAAGATAATAGTCCAGAAGTCGGTGCACCATCATATCCGGATAACGTCTGATCGGAGATGTGAAATGTGTATAATACTTGAATGCAAGTCCGTAGTGTCCGAGATTATCAGTATCATAACGTGCCTTGGCCATTGTTCTCAATGAAAGAAGTTCTATGGCATTGTACTCCGGAGTATCCTTGGCAGCAGCAAACAATGTATTCAACTCTTTAGAAATCTCCTTACCATTGCTTGTAGGGCCCATCCTGTATCCAAAATTGCTGATGAAGTTACGGAGACTCTCCACCTTTTCCTGATTAGGTTCATCATGAACTCGATAAACGAAGGTCTTCTTCGCCTTTGCCACGAACTCGGCCACACTTCTGTTTGCAAGAAGCATGAACTCTTCGATAAGCCAATTAGCTTCTTTGGTGACCTTCTGATAAACATTTACAGGCTTTCCTCTTTCATCGACCTCAACCTTCATCTCCGGACGCTCGAAGCTGATAGCACCGCTTGCAAACCTCTTCTTACGAAGCTTTGAAGCAAGGTCGTTCAACACAAGTACGGCATCCTTCACAGCTTCAGGCACGCCTTCATGCGAAACATTCGGTCCTGCCTCGATTATAGCCTGAGCATCTTCATATGCAAAACGGAAATCAGAGTAGATCACGGTCTTTCCGAACCACTGCTCTACGATTCTTCCTCTAGGAGTCATCTCGAACACAGCAGAGAATGTAAGTTTCTCCTCATTAGGGCGGAGAGAACAAAGCTTGTTACAAAGCTTTTCAGGAAGCATCGGAACGGTTCTGTCCACAAGATAGACTGACGTACCGCGGCTCTTGGCCTCCTCATCCACCACTGAACCAGGATGCACATAATGGGTCACATCAGCGATATGGACACCCACCTCATAGTTTCCGTTTTCTAGCACACGGAAAGAAAGGGCATCGTCAAAGTCCTTCGCATCAGCCGGGTCGATGGTAAATGTGAGTATGTTTCTGAAATCGCGACGCTGAGCGATCTCTTCCGCTGTTATCTCTTCAGGAATCTGGTCAGCAGCATTGGCAACAGCCGACTCGAAACGATATGGAAGTCCATATTCTGCGAGGATCGCATGCATTTCCGTATCATTTTCTCCCGGCTCACCAAGGACGTCTACAATATGTCCTCGAGGGCTCATCTCACCTCTCGGCCAGTCGTCCACGACCGCAGCCACCTTCATGCCGGAACGCACCTGAAGTTCTCTTCTGCCATATCCGTCCTCGCAAACTTCGAAGATCTTATGAACCGCATAAATGTCCTTTTCCGGAAGCGGCTTCAGATATCCGGTATCATCTTTCGGCTCAGCCAGCGACTGTCCCTTGACATTATGACGACGGTAGCGGACCTTATCGCTTTCAGTGAAAGGAATTGTTATGTCGTACGGCATGAAGCGGCTCTGCATAAGAACCCATGCCTGTCCGGCAACGATATGGAGGACACCGATGAACGGCTTCGGTGAACGCTCGATGATTGCAACAACTTCTCCCTCTCTGCGGCGGTCGGTCTTTTCCCTGGTCACTGCCACACGCACGATGTCACCATGCAATGCTCCGCGGGTCTTTGATGCCTTTACGAAGACATCATCATCCTCACCATCAACAATCACAAACAGATAACCTTCACGAGTCATCTGCACTCTTCCCTCAACTAAAGGAACGACTTTCTTCTCCTTTTTTCCACGTCCACGTCCGCGTGAGCTGTTCTTTCTTGCCATAAAGTCAAATGTTTTAATCCTTACAAAATTAACATTTTTATCATACAACTGCACACATCGGTTCAAATATGATACCGACATGTGCGCTTAGATTGCATTTGCTGCAGATGGATCCCATGATCACCGCACACACCGATAGCATAGCACAAAACAACCGATATGTGCAAACAAAAAGGGTGACTGAATTGTCACCCTTCTACATTATCTGTTCATCTTTCTAAGGAAGCATTCGATTGTATTTTCCATCAGACAGGTGATGGTCATCGGGCCAACACCTCCTGGAACAGGAGTGATTACAGACGCTTTTGGCTCGATTGCCGCATAGTCTACATCACCACAGAGCTTTCCGGTCTCAGGATCACGGTTCACTCCGACATCGATCACCACAGCACCCTCCGACACCATATCCGCAGTCACAAACTTAGGACGGCCGATGGCAACCACTAGAATCTCTGCATTACGTGTCACTGTCGGGAGATCTGCTGTTCTGCTGTGGGCGATGGTCACTGTAGCGTTCTCATCAAGGAGAAGTTTTGAAACAGGGAGACCTACGATATTGCTTCGTCCGATCACCACTGCTCGTTTTCCCTTTATCTCGACACCTGCCACCTTGAGCATCTTGATGATGCCCTTAGGTGTACATGGAAGGATGCAGTCCTGCTTCTGCCAGAGGGCAGCAACATTGAGCGGATGGAAACCGTCAACATCCTTTTCCTTTGCAATCGTAGCGATGACCTTGTCCTCGCTGATATGCCTAGGAAGCGGAAGCTGGACAAGAATGCCGTCTACGCTGTCATCAGCATTGAGTTCCTCGATCATTGCGAGAAGTTCTGCTTCTGTGATGGTATCTGGCTTACGTATTGTCGTATTCCTGATTCCGACATACTCGGAAGCCTTGGCTTTTCCTGTCACATATGACACACTGCCCGGATCCTCACCTACGAGGATCACTACAAGATGCGGCACACGACCATACTTCTCAGGAAAACCGGCTACCTGAGCCTTCATTTCATCCTTCAGCTGTGCTGAAAGTTCCTTACCTGATATAACCTTTGCCATTATAATACTCTCCAACCAATGTCTCTACGATAAAAAAGATTGTCACACTCGATAGACTCGACTGCTGCAAGCGCCTTGTCATGAGCCTCCTGAAGGTCAGCACCGAAGCCTACCACCATAAGGACTCTACCGCCGGCAGTATAGTACTTGCCATCCTTTACAGATGTTCCCATATGGTAGATACGTATAGAAGATTTCTCGACTTCGCTCGAAATGACAGGTGGGAAGTTGATCTCATGACCCTTCTCATAGTCTCCAGGATATCCCTTGGAAGCCATCACGAAGCCCATTGTAACCTCCTTCTTCCACTCGATCTGCGGCATAGGAGTATGGTCTGCAACAGCAGAGAAGATATCATAGATGTCTGAAGCAAGACGAGGAAGCACAACCTCAGTTTCAGGATCTCCGAAACGGCAGTTGAACTCGATCACCTTCACTCCGGTCGGAGTCTTCATGAGACCGCCGTAGAGAACACCTGTGAACGGACATCCTTCTGCAACCATTCCGGCAGCAGTAGGCTTCATCACCTTTTCCATTGCATACTCCACATCCTCATCTGTGATGATAGGAACAGGTGAATATGCACCCATACCGCCTGTATTTGGACCCTTGTCACCCTCATAAGCACGCTTATGATCCTGCGAAAGAGTCATCGGATATACATCCAGACCGTCAACAAAGCACATGAATGAGAATTCCGGACCTGTGAGGAACTCCTCAACAACGACCTTGCCCTTTCCGAACTTGTCGTCGAGAAGCATATCCTTGAGTGTCTCGTCAGCCTCCTCAAGGGTCTCAGGAATCACCACACCCTTACCTGCTGCAAGACCGTCATACTTGAGCACTACCGGGAATGAACCCTTCTTTACATACTCAAGAGCAGCCTCATAATCCTCGAATGTCTCGAACGCTGCAGTAGGGATATCATACTTCGCCATGAGCTGCTTTGCGAAGTCCTTGCTTGCCTCGATTGTTGCAGCTGCCTTGGATGGGCCGAAGATACGGAGTCCTGCATCCTTGAATGCATCTACAACACCTGCTGCAAGAGAAACCTCAGGTCCCACAACAGCGAGATCGATCTCGTTTGCGAGAGCAAATGCCTTAAGTCCCTCTACATCAGTATCCTTGATTGCGACACATTCTGCCTGAGCAGCGATTCCTGCATTACCAGGTGCGCAATAAATCTTTCCAACCTGCGGAGAACGACTCAAAGCGTCAACAATCGCATGTTCGCGTCCGCCGCTGCCGATGACCAATACTTTCTTCATATATAAGGTTATTGTGGTCTCAACGATTTTTTCATGGTCAAAGAACTGCTTTATACCATGTAAAGACAATACGGTTTCCATAAAAAGTCGTTGATTGAATTATTATCTGACTATTAATGTTTGAAGTGGCGCATGCCTGTGCAGAGCATTGTGATTCCGCACTCGTTAGACTTGTTGACAGAATCCTCGTCGCGAACGCTTCCGCCTGGCTGTACGATAGCCTTCACGCCATACTCAGCAGCGAGAGTAACTGTATCGTCGAATGGGAAGAATCCGTCAGAACCGAGAACTACGCCTTCAGCCTTGATGTCCTTACCAGCCTCAGCGAGAGCTGCAGTCGCCTGCTCGAGAGCGATCTTTGCAGAACCCACGCGGTTCATCTGACCTGCTCCTACTCCGAGGGTTGCACCGTCCTTCACAACTACGATAGCATTTGACTTGACATGCTTCACGATTCTCCAAGCGAAGTCGAGGTCTGTAAGCTGTGCATCAGTAGGCTTAGCCTCTGTCACGCACATGTCTGCCACTACAGTCTTTGTATCGATATCCTGCTCCTGAACGAGGATACCGCCGTTCATGCTCACATACATGTTGTGGCCACCCTCTTCCTTGCTCATGTCGACCTTGAGGAGACGGAGGTTCTTCTTTGTGCAGAGAACTTCGAGTGCCTCATCGGTGAATGAAGGAGCCATGATGATCTCAAGGAAGATAGGCTTCATGAGTTCAGCTACCTCCTTATTGACCTCACGGTTCACAGCAACGATACCTCCGAAGATACTTACCTTGTCTGCCTCATATGCCTTTGTCCATGCATCCACAACGTCTGTACCGATTGCAGCGCCGCATGGATTCATGTGCTTGAGACCTACGCAGAACGGAGCCTCGAACTCACGTACAATATTGAGGGCAGCATTCGCGTCCTGGATATTGTTGTAAGAAAGCTCCTTACCGTTAAGCTGCTCTGCTGTTGCAAGAGAGAAAGGAACCTTATCAAGAGTCGCATAGAACTTGGCGTTCTGGTGTGGGTTCTCACCGTAACGGAGGCTCTGCTTGAGGTCGTACTCGAGGAAGAGCTTCTCGTTAAGTCCTGCAGCCTTACGCATGTATGTGGCAATCATCATGTCATACTCTGCAGTGTGTGTATATGCCTCTGCTGAAAGCTGAAGACGTGTTTCCTTTGTAGTGTTGCCTGTCTCGCGGATCTCTGCGATGATCTTCGCATAGTTCTCAGGGTTGCACACTACTGTGACAGCGCTCCAGTTCTTTGCTGCTGAACGGAGCATTGAAGGACCTCCGATATCGATATTCTCGATTGCGTCCTCCATTGTCACGTCAGGCTTTGCTATTGTCTGCTTGAACGGATAGAGGTTCACACATACCATGTCGATGAACTCAATGCCGTTCTCCTTGAGCTGCGCGATGTGGCTGTCAAGGTCACGACGTCCGAGGAGACCTCCATGAACCTTCGGATGAAGGGTCTTCACACGTCCGTCACAGATTTCAGGGAAACCTGTAACCTCGCTGATGTTGATCACGTTGAGTCCTGCATCCTGCAGAAGCTTCATGGTACCTCCGGTTGCGATGATCTCCCAACCGAGTTCCACCAACTGACTGGCAAATTCTACTACGCCTGTCTTATCAGATACTGAAAATAGTGCTCTCATGCTTGTATATTTCTTTAGTAAATAAATTCTCCGAATTCTGAACGGATGATGAGTTCCTTATGATCGCATGCCTCCACGCGTCCTACGATCTGCGCGTCGATGCCGAAACTCTTTGAAATTGCGATAACCTCCTCAGCGTGCTCAGGCGAGAGGTAAACCTCGAGACGGTGTCCCATATTGAATACCTTATACATCTCCGCCCAATCTGTACCGCTCTGCTCGTGGATAGTCTTGAAGAGAGGAGGTACAGGGAAGAGATTATCCTTGATGACACGGATGTCGTCGCCTACAAAGTGGAGGATCTTGGTCTGTGCACCGCCTGAGCAGTGAACCATACCATGGATCTCAGGACGGAGCGCATCAAGAAGCTTCTTCACTACAGGAGCATATGTTCTTGTAGGAGAAAGCACAAGCTTGCCTGCATCAAGAGGAGAACCCTCTACAGCATCAGTCAGCTTGAGACCGCCGCTGTAGACAAGTTCATCAGGAACCGCCTTGTCATAGCTCTCAGGATATTTCTCTGCAAGATATTTTGCGAACACGTCGTGACGGGCGCTGGTAAGACCGTTGCTGCCCATACCGCCATTGTATTCCTTCTCGTAAGTAGCCTGTCCATAAGACGCAAGACCCACAATGACATCACCAGGACGGATGTTTGCATTGTCGATCACGTCGCTGCGCTTCATACGGCAGGTAACTGTCGAGTCAACGATGATGGTGCGCACAAGGTCACCCACATCGGCTGTCTCGCCTCCGGTAGCATATACACCGACACCCATCTCGCGAAGTTCTGCGAGAAGTTCGTCTGTGCCGTTGATGATTGCGCTGATGACTTCACCTGGCACGAGCATCTTGTTTCGACCGATTGTAGAAGATACGAGAATGTTGTCGACTGCTCCTACACAAAGAAGGTCATCGATATTCATGATGAGGGCGTCCTGGGCAATACCTTTCCATACGCTCAGATCGCCTGTCTCCTTCCAATAAAGATAAGCAAGTGATGATTTTGTTCCTGCACCGTCTGCATGCATGATGTTGCAGTATTCAGGATCGCCGCCGAGAATGTCGGGAATAATCTTACAGAATGCTTTTGGGAAAACGCCTTTGTCGATGTTCTTGATAGCGTTGTGCACATCTTCCTTGGATGCTGAAACACCACGCTGCATGTACCTTTGGTTGCTCATAACAGGTGTTAAGATTTGTTAGTTGATTCAAACTGCAAATATAACAATTTTTTCCATCATTTGAATCCTATTTTCTTTGGTGCAGGAGACGATTGAGACGGTTTTGCAGACAAGGCCGCAATTGCCATATAAATATTGTCGATCTCGTGGCGCATATCTTCTGACAGATCATTGATTGCTTCGAGATTATCCTCATTGTTCCGTTCAAGAAGTTCCAGTTTAGCCTTCAGGGCTATAAGTTCGGATTCGACATGCTTTGCAGCCATGATATAATTGCGCATTGTCACAAATGCGCGGGTAATAGTTATGCTGATCTGTATAGCAAGTTCGCTACGCAGCAATCCGGCAAGCATTATTACCCCATGTTCTGTAAAAGCAAAGGGCATATGTCGTCTTCCGCCTTTGTCGTTTGAGGTCACAATTTGTGACCTCAAACTGATTATCAGCGAGTTATACTCATTTTCCGTAAGTTCAAACATAAAATCTCCTGGAAAACGATCCAGATTTCTTCTTACACTTTGTTTCAAGACTTTTGTCTCCACCTGATAAAGTCTAGCCAGATCAAAGTCCAGCATCACACGTGTTCCACGCACTTCATAAATCTTGTTTTGAATGACATCAAGTTCCATAATATTCATTACATCTGCCGTATAAAAACAAAAAAAAAACGCAATACAGGCCATACGACTATGCCTATATCGCGTTGTGGGACTCTTCCTTTCGACCCACGGCTACCAATATTGTATGATGCAAGTTTAGTAATTTATCATCACATATACAAGACCATTAATATTTCCCAACCTTTGCACCGGTACATCCGTCTAATGGACAAAATGAAAATGATGCATCAGAAGTTTAACCTTTAATCATACCACATTTATGTTCACACTATTGGAAATAAACATGTACGCCATTCAGAAGATGGTTACTACTATCGGCATCTGGGTTGTACTTCCTGTCCTGGTCGTCTGGCTTGTAAACCGCAAGCGCACTAACGACACCAACCGAAAGGCCGAGATATTACTCAAGGCAATTGAATCAGGAGTTGCTATCGACCCAAGTATCCTGAAGGAAAACAAGAGAGTCAGAAGCATTAAAGAGATTCTCCTGAACAGACTTACAGCAGCATGGGTGACAACACTTGTGGGTATTCCTTTCATCGTGTTCGGAATCACGACATATATCCTCCTGGAGCGCCCACAAGAGTCTGTATTAATGATTTCTGGCTTTGGAGGTGTTATGCTTGCCGTCGGAATTGCATTATTCTTCGTATATTCATCCGGCAAGAAACTGTTTGAGGCCGAAATTGAAGCTGAGACAAAGGCATTAAAAAACAAGGAATAACATAAGATGTCACCGGAGCGTTTCATTGATTTGATCAGAAACGAGCAGGATTCGTTAAGACGATTCCTGCTGGCTCTGTGTGGCGGAGATGATAATCTTGCAGACGACATCGCACAGGATGCCCTTATCAGAGCCTATGTCGCTTCCGGTTCCTTTTTAGGATTATCCAAATTCAGCACATGGCTGTTTCGTATCGCATATAATTGTTACATAGACCACCAACGAAAACCTAAACCGGATTTAATATCCGCAGACAGCCCGCCTGCATTGAATATTCTTTCTGAGGATGAGGCAGATGCAAAATTCAGATATCAGAAACTTTATCAGGCAATGGAAAGTCTTCCTGAAAAAGAAAAAGCAGCCATTGTACTTCATTACTTTGAAGACCTGAGCATCAAGGACATTGCAGCAATCCTTCAGATACCGGTCGGAACTGTCAAATACCATCTGTCAATCGGAAGAAACCACCTTAGAGACAAGTTATTATGAAAGAAACAGATATAGATGCCTATCTGAGAGCGAATAAACCCCAGATAAAGGACGACCCTACATTTCTTCTTGAGGTGGAGCAGAAGATGCGTGCTGTAGACGGAATCAAGAACGAAGTGGACAGGCAGCGGAAAAGAGGAAGACTCACCATGACGGTTGTGTTCATGGCAGGTCTCATCCTCGGAGCCATCGCTCTTGTCATAGTCCTGACATTCCCGATAGAGCTGAAATTAACCGATATAAGTATATTTAGCCAGATCAAAGATTATTTTGAGGCACACGCAGAAGTTCTTCTGGTTCCCGTCACTTTATGTGCAGGATTCCTAAGTATTGCTTTAGGTACCCGAAAAGAGAGTTTATAGATAAGATTCTTATATTTGCAGTATAAATGCAATCATATGAGATTCTGGAAAATGATAAAGGACTGGATGCTGCCTATCGCGATGGTGGCAGGAGCGTCAGTTTATCTCATATATGATGCTCTTCCGGAACCTGTACACAAGGCTGGGCCGGTGTTGGCTGATATAGTTGCACTCATGCAGCCGATGCTGATTTTCGCGATGCTCTTTCTCACTTTCTGCCGCATAGAGCCGAAAGACCTGAAGCCGCATCGCTGGCATTGGTGGCTCCTGCTTATACAGGGAGGTCTCTTCACAGTGCTCGGCCTTGCAGCCTTCCTTCTTCAGAAATTCATACCGGGTATATCTCTGGGCGTGATTGTCGTACTTGAAAGTGCCATGCTATGCATGATATGCCCCACAGCCACTGCTGCCGCAGTGGTTACGCGCAAGCTTGGAGGCGACGTGCCGGGAATCACCACATACATAGTACTGATCAACCTTCTGACTGCCCTGCTTGTTCCGCTTGTGGTTCCGATGGTCCATCCAGCATCAGACACAGATTTCTGGACATCGTTCAGCCTGATCCTGGCAAAGGTGTTCCCTCTTCTGATAACCCCATGCCTCTGCGCATGGCTTGTAAGATACCTATGTCCGAAACTCCACAGAAAGGTCCTGCAATATCCTGACCTTCCATTCTACCTTTGGTCAGTCGCCCTCACCCTCGCGATTGCAGTAACCACAAAGTCCATCGTGCAGAGCGACATGAAGTTCGGCCTGATCATGGCCATGTCAGCTGCTTCCCTCATATGCTGTGCGTTCCAGTTCTTCATGGGCCGACACATCGGAAGCCGATACCGTCCACGCAGAAGCGTTTCCCCGGAAATCGAAGAAAGAGGCAAGGAAATGCGCAAGGTCACAGCCGGACAGTCCCTCGGACAGAAGAACACCGTCTTCGCAATCTGGCTTGCCTACACCTTCATGACCCCGGAAACAGCCATCGTAGGCGGCCTCTACAGCATCTGGCATAACATCTACAACTCATGGCAGCTGTATCGTGCCAACCACCAGTAGATCCATTTTGCAACTCATTAAGCATCAGACACATACAGAACGCGCGTGCCACCAAAAGGGAGCACGCACGTTCTGCAATATACTGAAAATCAGGCGATTGAAAATGCTAATTATTCTTCGTAGAGCTTGGTAGGATATTCGTGATTGAAGCAGGCAAGACAGAGGTCGTCGCGCTTGCCGGCCTTGAGCATACCCTCGTGAGAGAGGAATGCGAGCGAATCCGCATCGATGAGCTTGCACACCTGCTCAACACTGTTACTGTTGCTGATAAGTTCCTGCGGAGTATGTACATCCACACCGTAATAGCAAGTGTATTTCAGAGGAGCACTTGCGATACGGACATGTACCTCTGCAGCACCGGCCTCTCGAAGCATCTTTACAATCTTGAGCGAAGTTGTACCACGGACAATCGAATCATCCACAAGCACAACCCTCTTACCCTTGACGATAGATCTTACAGGAGAGAGCTTCATCTTCACACCCTTCTCACGAAGAGCCTGAGTAGGAAGGATGAATGTTCGTCCCACATACTTGTTCTTGATAAGACCCATCTCATAAGGCATACCGCTGGCCTCAGCATAACCCTGTGCCGCACTGAGACTTGAATCCGGAACACCGATCACGATATCAGCATCTGCCGGAGCCTCCTGGAAGAGGATCTTGCCGGACTCCTTGCGATAGTTGTGGACATTGCATCCCTCAATGTCGCTGTCAGGACGTGCGAAGTATACATATTCCATTGCACACATGGCATGGCGCTGAGGTTCTGAATAGAACTGGCTGCGGATGCCGTGGTGGTCCACTGTAACGATCTCACCTGGCTCGATATCCCTTATGTGTTCTGCTCCGAGAACATCGAATGCACATGTTTCACTGGCTACGACATAACCGTCACCGAGCTTTCCGAGCGCAAGGGGATGGAATCCGTACTTGTCACGGCAGGCATAGATCCTGCGTCCTGTCATGATCACGAACGAATAGGCACCATCCATCTGGTTCAAGGCATCCCTTATCGCATTGATTCGCGGTACGTTGTTGTAAGCACCCTGCTTCTTGATGAGGTGGGCGAGGACCTCAGCATCAGAAGATGACTGGAAAAGGCTTCCCTTGTCCTCAAGTTCCTTGCGCAGCTGCACGTAGTTCACAATGCTTCCGTTATTGGCCATTGCGAAGTCTCCCGAGTTGTGGTGGAAGAGGAAAGGCTGGATGTTCTCAGTTCCCTTGCAGCCGGCATTGCTGTAACGCACATGACCGATCGCCATCTTTCCAGGAAGCTGGTTCATCTTCTTCTCGTTGAAGACCTCAGTAACAAGGCCGTCACCCTTTACTCTGTGGAAGACCTTCTCATCATCTACGGTAACTATACCGCATCCCTGCTGTCCTCTGTGCTGAAGCGCATGCAGGCCATAATATGCAAGGCCTGCAGCATCTTCAACTCCATAGATGCCAAGCACGCCACACTCATGGTGGATCTTGTCATCTCTGTATTTATTGCATTTACACATTTCGTTCGTTTTAGTTAGATTCCCGGTCAGGCCGGGGATGACTGACTGGTGCCGTTGTAAGTTATTCGCCGCGGAAATATGCGACAGCATTGTGGAACAACGGCTGCTCACGTGTATCGTCGTCGATATTCTTGAAGAGATTATCTTCGAAACGCTCAGTATGTCCCATCTTTCCGAGGATCTGGCCATTCTTGCTGATGATACCCTCGATTGCGTAGTATGAACCGTTAGGGTTGTATGGAGACTCCATTGTCGGCTCCTCCTCGAGAGGATCCACATACTGGAATGCCACCTGACCATTTGCAAAGAGTTCACGCGCAAAGTCCTCATTCACAACGAACTTACCCTCGCCGTGGCTCACTGCAATAGTATGGAGATCGCCGATAGCGAAGTCCTTGAGCCATGGAGAATTTGTCGTACCGACACGTGTTGTCACCATCTGTGAGATGTGACGGTTGATGTCGTTACGGAAGAGTGTAGGGCTGTCCTTTGTAACCTGACCGAGGCGTCCGTAAGGAAGGAGACCTGACTTCACAAGAGCCTGGAATCCGTTACAGATACCGAGGATAAGACCTCCGCGGTCGATCAGTGCATGGATAGCATCTGCAATATCCTTGTTGTTGAGTACGTTTGCAATGAACTTACCGCTGCCGTCCGGCTCGTCACCTGCCGAGAATCCTCCGCAAAGCATGAGGATATGACACTCATCGATATTCTTCTTCATTTCTGCGATAGATCTGAAGATATCATCTTCTGTAAGGTTGCAGAATACGCTCATACGGACCTCAGCACCGGCATTGCGCCATGCCTTCGCAGAATCGTAATCACAGTTAGTTCCAGGGAATACAGGGAGATAAGCGACAGGCGTCTCAACCGGCTCACCCTTATACTTGAGGTCTGCTCTCTTGGCCTTGAACGGCTTCACACCCTCAAGACCTGCAGGTACCACATTCTTATGATATGCCTCGGCTGTGTCAGGATATACCTCCGCGAACTTCGCTCCGTTTACAGACATGAGTTCGAAGATATCGAACTTCTTGCCGTTGATTGTGAGCTCGCTGTCCTCTCCGTCAGTAACCTCACCGATGAGGATTGCGTTAGGATAATCCAAAGCCTCTTCAGCCTCTACGAGGATCGAACCGTAACCGTAGTTGAAGAGTTCTGCCTCATCATACTTGATTCTTGCATCGAGAGCATTACCGAATGACATCTTGCAGATAGCCTCTGCAAGTCCACCGAATCCGAGTGCATAACCCGAAACGATGTTCTCTGCCTGGATCTGCTCGTGCACATAGTTCCAGTTTGCTTTAAGCTGTTCTACATCAGGCATATAGTTAGCAAGAGGAGTATGCTTTATCAGATAAAGCCTGTTGCCCTCGTACTTGAGTTCAGGAGAGATCACCTGACCTGCGTCAACGGTAGTGATACCGAAGGCCATGAGCATTGGAGGTACGTTGATGTTCTCGAATGTACCGCTCATAGAGTCCTTTCCTCCGATTGAAGGAAGGCCGAACTCCACCTGCATCTTCAATGCACCCATGAGAGCCGAAAGCGGCTTACCCCATGACTTGCGGTCTGTCATACGCTCGAAATACTCCTGGTATGAGAAGCGCATCTTCTCATATGAAGCACCGGCAGCCACAACCTTCGAACAAGCCTCGACAACCGCATAAGCAGCACCATGATATGGGCTCCAGCTTGCGATGAACGGGTTGTATCCGAATGCCATGATCGAAGCAGTGTCAGTGTATCCGTCTGTAGGAAGTTTCTGGACTGAAACCTGAGTCTCAGTCGTCTGGAGCATACCTCCGAACGGCATGAGGACTGTCGAACGACCGATAGTAGAGTCGAACATCTCGATGAGACCCTTCTGTGAAGTCACGTTAGGATCCTGGAGATTGTGGAATACCTTGTCTTCAAAAGTTTCACCTGCAACAGTGCGCTCGAACGGATTCTTCTGCTCCACTGCGCCTACAGTAGCCTTTGCATAATGCTTTGCTCCGGCACTGTCGATGAATTCGCGTGAAAGGTCAACGATAAGTCTGTCACCGTTGAACATACGCATACGGCCCTTGTCTGTAACGTCAGCGACATGTGTCACCTCAACGTTCTCGCTCAAGCAGTATGCAATCATCTCTTCCTTATCCTTAGCCTCGATCACAATGGACATACGCTCCTGAGACTCGCTGATTGCAAGTTCTGTAGAGTTGAGTCCGCTGTACTTGGTAGGAACTCTGTCGAGATATATGTCAAGACCGTCGGTAAGCTCGCCGATTGCCACGCTGACACCACCGGCACCGAAGTCATTTGATTTCTTAATGAGTTTTGTAACTTCCGGACGACGGAAAAGTCTCTGAAGCTTTCTCTCCTCAGGAGCGTTACCCTTCTGAACCTCACTTCCGCAAGTCTCGAGAGACTCCTCGGTGTGTTCCTTCGATGAACCTGTAGCACCACCTACACCGTCGCGGCCTGTACGGCCTCCGAGAAGAAGGACGATGTCTCCAGGAGCAGGGCTCTCGCGACGTACGCTGTCAGCCTTTACTGCACCTACAACAGCACCTACCTCGAGACGCTTTGCCACATAACCCTCGTGGTATACCTCACGTACGTGGGTTGTCGCAAGACCGATCTGGTTACCGTAACTTGAATATCCGTGAGCCGCCTTACGAGAGATGATGCTCTGAGGAAGTTTGCCAGGGATAGTGTCTGCAACCGGCTGCCAGATGTCACCGGCACCTGTCACACGCATAGCTTGGTAAACATATGCACGACCAGAGAGCGGGTCACGGATCGCACCGCCAAGACATGTGGCTGCACCACCGAACGGCTCGATCTCTGTAGGGTGGTTGTGTGTCTCGTTCTTGAACTGGAGGAGCCACTTCTCTGTGGTCATCTCTCCCTCGTCATTGACGATATCCACGTCTACATATATGCTGCATGCATTGTTCTCTTCGCTGACCTCCATATCGTCGAGGTAACCGTTTGCCTTGAGGTAACGAGCACCTATACATGCCATATCCATAAGGTTCAGACCCTTGTTCTCGCGTCCAAGTTCCTTGCGGATCTTCATATAGAGGTTCAATGTACCGTCAAGTTCCTCCTTCATGAATGACTCCTCAACATCGATGTCATCGAGTTCGGTAGTGAAGGTTGTATGACGGCAGTGGTCACTCCAGTATGTATCAAGGATACGGAGTTCGGTCTCATATGGATCGCGGCCTTCCGCCTTGAAATAATTCACGACCTCACGAAGGTCGTCCGCATTCATGGCAAGTCCCATCTTCTTGCAGAAAGGAGCAAGATCCTCCTCTGTAAGTGCTGTAAGGCCTTCAAGGACATTTACAGGAACGACCTCAGGCTGCTCCATCGCTGTCAGCTTTGAAAGATCCTTCTCACGGGACTCCACTGCGTTGATATAATACTTCTTGATCTTCTCAACAACCTCGTCAGAAGTGTCCCCTGAAAGGATGATGAGCTTTGAACTCTTGATGCTCACCTTTGCCGAAGGATCGATAAGGCGGACACAATCGACAGCAGATGCTGCTCTCTGATCGAACTGACCAGGGAGGAACTCCACTGCGATGTACTTTGTACCTGTCAGGTCACACTCGTCGGTAACGCTGTCGGTAACAATTTCTCCGAAGACACTGTAACGGCTCTTCTCGAGAAGTTCCTCTGAAAAACCGAAAAGGTCATAGACATTAAGGAAACGCAGCGTTCCGAGGTTAAGCTGAAGGTTTTCGTTCAGCTCACTCAGAAGGCTGCGTGCCTCCACCTGAAATTCAGGGTATTTTTCTACGTAAATGCGATAATTGTTCATGATTGTTATATCGTTGCGTCAAGTACTTTCTGTGTCTGCTCCTTTCTGAACTCGTCGAGTTTTGCAGAAAGAGCCTCGTCTGTCAGAGCAAGGATCTGTGCAGCAAAAAGACCGGCATTCTTTGCGCCGTTGATAGCCATTGTCGCTACAGGGATACCTGCAGGCATCTGAACGATGGACAGAAGTGAATCCATACCGCCGAGAGCCTTAGTCTGGATAGGAACTCCGATCACCGGCACTGTAGTCATTCCGGCAACAACACCGGCAACATGAGCTGCTCCACCTGCGCCTGCGATGATTACACCGATTCCGTTTGACTTTGCTGACTTTGCGAACTCGCACATGAGATCAGGAGTTCTGTGGGCACTGATGACCTTCTTTACAACCTCAACCCCGAATCCTTCGAGGACATTGATTGCCTGCGACATGATCTCGAGGTCGCTGGTCGAACCCATGATGATTGCTACTTTCATATTTTCTGAATTAAGTGGCAAATGTAAACAAAAAAGAGCAACAATCAAAGAACATAAATACCTAATACTTCCTTGAGTGCATATTCATTGATTTCCGAGTCAAATTTAGCTGCGGGTACCAAAGACGGATCCATGTCAAAACACCTTCTGAGGCAATCCATGACGTGATTATAGACCGTCTGGTCCGAAGCATCGAGCGCTGCAGCCTGCATCTCCCAGGACTCATTATCATACTTCATGCAGTATGCCCTGGCCCTCAGATACCATGTCATCGCATCGTCTTCGGACATGACAGCCAAAGTTTCGAAAGTCGAATCCGAAACCTTGCCTGAAAGCATATCCACCAGCACACTGTTTCTAGATGACGAGAGTCTCACAGCATTCTTCGAAGCATCATCAGACAGCGCGTCACCGTTCTTGCAGAGCGCAATCTGGCGCAGCGAAGCATATTCCGCCGGCAGCATCCCGGCAAGCGAAGCGGCCTCCGCAAACTCCTGCATCCTCATGAGCATCAGCACCTGATTCGCTACAACCTCCCTCCTGTTCATCACGGCCGGCTCAAATGTGACCGGATCCTCGATCCGGATATCACATTCAACCAGTGATTTGTCTATGAATGGAGCAAGAAGCGACAGATCGGTCCTTCCCTGCTTCAGATAAAGGGAGGCAAGGACATTTGCAGCATAATCCCATGTAGTACCTTCAAGAATCTGGCGTTCTTCCATCGCCTGCCTGCAAAGCCTCTCGACTCTGGCATCTTCCTTCGCACGCTTTATCTGCAGCAGATAATCGTTCTTTGAAAACTGACGTCCGGTGCTGAAAATATAACGGTAAGAGACATTATTTCTGTACGAGGCATCGGACGACACCTGAGAAGTCTTTGTAATGCGCACCTGGTCGTCAATCTTTTCAGCAAAGGCAACGCGAAGTTCATCCATGACTCCGGCCACCATACTGTCAGCCAATGCGATACACTCACTGTATTCCATATTCTGAGCTACAGTCGCCTTCACATGAAGTTCCCTGAGGACATATGACGGATCCTTCAGAACTTCAGAAACATTACCGTCATATTCTCCTTCAAGAACCAACCTTCTCATGACAGAACGACGCTGGTCCGTAGTCTCCTCCACGTCCCATCCGTATGGATCGAATTCATATTCAAGATATTTCAAAGGCTTGTTGATGCGGTTTGACAGCATGTACAGCGTATCGATCGGCCTTGTTTCGCCGGCAGTCTCCATGCTCACATAATAACCCAGACGGAAAGGTCTCTCCTTCCATGGCTCGGTATCCATATGGTCGACAACCCTTATGCTGGTAGTGCTGTCCGACAGGACCGGATGATTCTCAGCGATCTCATAAAGATCGTCGATGATCAACCCTTTGGAAATCATCTTTCTTCTCTGCTTATGCAATGATTTTCCATCCCTTACTACAGGCACCTCAACGGACAGGATTTCTCCTGTCTCCATATCCTCTATACGTCTTTCCACAACCACACGAGATTCCTTTCCCTTATCTCCAGGACGAGGAATATATGCCTTGAAATTCATGTCGAGAACCACTCCTTCCGGTCCCTTCTTGCGGACTCGGCCCGGCTCCCTGACATAATCGGCTCCAAGATATTCAGAGATATCAAAATCATACTCCGGCTTTACTACCTTCCTGCCTCGGCTCACTTCAGAACGGTCTGCGATTTCCTCGACGATGATCTCGTCCCTTTCCTTGAGATAGAAGATCAGCGCTCCAGTATTTCTGGCCGGAACCATATATCTTCCGGACTCATCCGTAAAAGTCTCCACGACATCGCCTTTCAGCTTGAGGGTCATCGGGTTACGGGACCTCATCAGAGCCTCCTCTCCTTTTCTTGCATCCTCAATGGAATCAAAAGCATATACGGCAGCTTTTTTGAACGGGGTATTTGTCAATGAATCAATAAGATAGCCATAGACAGGCCTGTAGATTGTCTCGAATGTCAGCTTTTCCTTCTTCTGGGCATAAAGTGACAGACAAGACGCGAAAAGCATACATATTACAGTAACGGCAAATAGTCTTCTCATTATTTAGTGTGCGGCATTATAAAAATCATTCAAAGGTACTAAATAATTCACTATATTTGCAGATTGTAGATTATGAGATTATGAGAGAATTATATATTACCAATTCACTTTCAAGAAAGAAAGAATTGTTCAAGCCCCTCAATGAGGGCCATGTGGGACTTTATGTCTGCGGTCCGACCGTATACGGCGACGCACACCTCGGCCATGCAAGACCGGGAGTTACATATGACGTATTCGTAAAGCTCCTCAAGCACCTGGGCTATAAGGTCCGCTATGTACGCAACATCACAGACGTAGGACACCTCGAGCACGATGCTGACGAGGGAGAGGACAAGATTGCAAAGAAGGCTCGCCTCGAGCAGCTCGAGCCGATGGAGGTTGTACAGAGATGTACGCTCGCATACCATGAGGCAATGCGAATGCTCAACGTAGCTCCACCTTCGATCGAGCCACGTGCTTCGGGACACATCATCGAGCAGATCGACCTCGTGAAAAAGATTCTCGATGCCGGTTATGCATACGAAAGCAACGGTTCCATTTATTTTGACGTCCTAAAGTATGACAAGGATCACAAGTACGGCATTCTCTCAGGCCGCACATTGGATGAGGTAAAGGAAGGAACACGCGACCTCGACGGCCAGCAGGACAAGAGAGCGTCGTACGACTTCGCACTTTGGAAGAAGGCTTCACCTGAGCATATCATGCGCTGGCCTTCACCTTGGAGTGACGGCTTCCCGGGATGGCACCTTGAGTGCTCTGCCATGAGCGAGAAATATCTCGGAAAGGAATTCGACATCCACGGAGGCGGAATGGACCTCCTCTTCCCTCACCACGAGTGCGAGATTGCTCAGAACACAGCTTCGCGCGGATGCAGCGGAGTGAAGTACTGGATGCACAACAACATGATCACTATCGAGGGAAAGAAGATGGGCAAGTCGCTCGGCAACTTCATCACTCTTCCTGAGCTCTTCGCCGGAAAGCATGACAAGCTTGCTCAGGCATACACTCCTATGACTGTACGCTTCTTCATCCTCCAGGCGCACTATCGCGGAACTCTCGATTTCAGCAACGAGGCTCTGCAGGCTGCAGAGAAAGGTCTCAAGAGAATCATGCAGGCAGCCAAGGACCTCAAGGCATTGGCAGGCGCAGCAGGCGTAGCATCTGCACCGGCACTTGCCTATGGTGAATTCGTATCCGCAACAGCCCCTGCAGAAGTTACCGCTTCGAACGCTGAGGTGCGCACTCTGGCGGAAGGTGTTTATGAGGCTCTCTGCGATGACCTCAACACACCTATCGCACTCTCCCATGTATTTGACGCAGTACGCATCATCAATACAGCAAAGGACAAGAAGCTCACTCTTGACGCTTCAGACTACAAGGCACTGACAGACCTCTTCGACAACGTAGTCTTCGGAGTTCTCGGACTCCGCGATGAGGAAAGCGAAGGCGGAAAGGCTGTTCAGACAATCGACGGCCTTGTAAACATGGTCCTCGAGCAGAGAAAGGCTGCAAAGGCTGCGAAGGACTGGGCTACCAGCGACCGTATCCGTGACGACCTCAAGGCACTTGGCATCCTGATCAAGGATGGCAAGGACGGCACAGAATGGACATTGGAATAGTATGAAGTTCATTTCATGGAACGTGAACGGCCTGAGGGCCGTATGCGGCAAGGGCTTCGCCGACATATTCACAGAGCTTGACGCCGACTTCTTCTGTCTTCAGGAGACCAAGCTCCAGGAGGGACAGATAGACCTGGAGTTCCTAGGCTACAGATCCTACTGGAACTATGCAGACAAGAAGGGTTATTCGGGAACTGCAATTTTCACAAAGCACGACCCTGTCAGTGTATCCTATGGCATCGGCATCGACGAGCACGACCACGAAGGTCGAGTGATAACGCTGGAGATGGAAGACTTCTTCCTTGTCTGCGTATACACACCCAATGCACAGGACGGCCTGAAGAGACTTGACTACAGAATGAAATGGGAAGACGATTTCAGAGAGTTCCTGAAGGGTCTTGCCGAAAGGACAAATGCAAAGGGAGAAAAGATGGGAGTCATCGTATGCGGAGACCTGAATGTCGCCCATAAGGAGATTGACCTCAAGAATCCGAAAGGCAACCGAATGAACCCGGGCTTCACAGATCAGGAACGCGGACAGTTCACTACCCTCCTGGATGCCGGCTTCATCGACACGTTCAGATACTTCTACCCTGACCAGGCAGACATTTACTCATGGTGGTCATACCGCTTCCAGGCACGTCAGAAGAATGTAGGTTGGCGTATTGACTATTTCGTGACATCAGAAAACCTGAAGGACAGGCTCAAAGGCGCAAGGATCCACACCGAAATCTTCGGGTCCGACCACTGCCCCGTCGAACTCACAATCGACTAACCATCATTCACTTACAGACGTTGCGTGCCCAAAGG
>JAFZFH010000055.1 GCA_017555965.1 Bacteroidales bacterium | reverse complement strand
CCTTGGTATGTCAGCATACCTTTGTCACCAATATCCAGCTCGCGGTAATTATGCCAGAGCATCCGCAGCTCCAATCTCTCCCCATTCTCCAGTTCAAAAGTAACATGGTAGGAATGGCTATGGTGATGACCGTGATTGTGATGATGGTGGTGTGTCTTTCTTCTCTTACCCGCGATGGTCGCAGGGACAGTCAGTATCGGCGAATTCTCATTCTGAACGAACTGCGTAATCGCCTTTACAATGAAGTAGAAGAATAAGGCAAACCATATAATTATAAAGACATTCATTTCATTTATTCCTTTAAGAATCCATCAGATACCTCTTTCAAAGCCAAGGTAACGGGTACCCTGAAAACTAAGTTTTCCCTTATCCCCTTCAATCAACAGACCGTACTCCTGACCGGAGATGTGGAACTCCATCCGATCACCGCTTTCCACCTGGAAAGTCACATAGTAAGTAGTGGAAGTATGATGGTGATGATGGCCATTGACTCCGCCGTGATGATGACGGGATACGTTGGTCCTTTTCGCAATTATGGTAGCAGGGACCGTCAGTCTGGGAGAATGGTTATTCTTGTTCCACTCACTGATTCCCTTGACGAGGATCGCAACAAATGTACCGGTCACAAGCAGGAACATTATGATAAACATAATATTGAACACTCTGAATCCTCCGAATCCACTCATTCCACCGAAGCCCATATAGTAAGTCATATTCTATCCCTCATTTTTGCAAAGAGGGCCCCACTGTGAAGTGAGGCCCCCAAATGTGCTGTTTAGAAATTACTGGTCGTCATTATTGGACTGTGCCTGAGGAACGACAACCACTTGGGGTGCCTGATCAGATGCCAGCTTGCCACCCAAAGCGCCCATCAGAAGGCTCTTCAGGTCAATACCCATACCGGCGGAGATACCTTCGGTGATCTGGGTGGTGGAGTTAACGATGTCGCCTACCAGCTTTGCGGAGTTGCCTTCGCCGTACATGGTGATCTTGTCGACCTTGCTCAGAGGCTCGGCAACGTTCCGGGCGATCTCAGGCAGAGCAGCCATGATCATTTCGACCACTGCAGCCTCGCCATACTTCTTCATAGCCTCGGCCTTCTTGTCGATACCTTCGGCTTCTGCCAAAGCCTTAGCACGGATGGCTTCTGCCTCTGCCTTACCGACAGCTGCGATACCTTCTGCTTCCTGCTCACGCGCAAAGCGTGCAGCTTCCGCGATCTTCATCTCAGCAGCGGCGGCCTGCTCCTGCTCATAGCGCTTTGCTTCGGCTTCCTTCTGACGCTTAAAGAGCTGAGCCTGGGCTTCCTGCTCCTGGCGATAACGTTCTGCGTCTGCCTTAGCGCGGATCTCAGCATCCAGAGACTGCTTCTTGACTTCGACTTCACGGGCCTTCAGCTCCGCTTCGCGCTCCGCCTTTGCGATGTTAGCATTGGCAGAGGTGATTTCAATGGTCTTTCTCTGTTCCTGCTCCTGAATCTTATAGGCTGCGTCAGCTTCTGCCTTCTTTACGTCGGACTGCTGCTTCAGCTCAGCCTGGCGGATAGCCAAAGAAGTCTGCTTCTCAGCAATTTCCATCTGGGACTGGACCTTTGCATCGTTTGCTTCCTTAGCGGCCTGTGCCTGGGAGATAGCGATGTCACGATCAGCTTGGGCCTTTGCAATGGCTGCGCCCTTCTTGATCTTGGAGATGTTATCAATACCCAGATCCTCAATGACGGAATTCTGATCCGCAAAGGACTGGACATTGAAGGAGATCATCTCCAGACCCATCTTCTGCAGGTCAGGAATTGCATTTTCCTGAACACGCTCAGAGAAGGCCTTGCGGTCAGTAACCATTTCTTCCAGACGCATCTGG
>JAFZFH010000054.1 GCA_017555965.1 Bacteroidales bacterium | reverse complement strand
TGGCCTTCTCAAGTCCTGCCTCACAACTCTTGTAGACAATCTCAGACCTACTGACAGAGTATCCATCATCACCTACGCAAGCAAGGTTGAGAAACTGATCGGTTCGACTCCTGCAAGCGAGGCTAAGAAGATCAAGAATGCCATATCCAAGCTCAATGCAAGAGGTTCCACAGCCGGAGGAGAAGCAATGAAGATGGCGTATGAGGAAGCGTTGGAAAACTTCATCGAGGGTGGCAACAACCGCGTGATTATGGGAACTGATGGAGACTTCAATGTGGGTGTGACATCAACAGATGCGCTTCTTGAGATGGTTCAGGACTATGCGGACAAGGGAATCTACCTGACCGTATGCGGATTCGGAACAGGAAACCTCAATGACAGCATGATGGAGACCATCTCCAACAAGGGTAACGGAACATACCAGTATATCGACTCTGAACTCGAGATGGTGAAGGTGTTCGTACACGAGAACTCAAAGTTCTATTCTGTGGCGAACGACACAAAGGTTCAGATCACATTCGATCCTGAGAAGGTGGACAGCTACAGGCTCATCGGCTACGAGAACAGAGTGATGTCCAATGAGGACTTCGAGAATGATAATAAGGATGCCGGTGAGATTGGAGCAGGTCAGACAATCACAGCTCTTTACGAGATCATTCCAGTCGGCGAGGCTGACGCAGACCGACAGCTGGCTGTATTTGACGTACGCTATAAGAAGGCACTTGGTACAGAAAGTATCCTTCTCACCGAAAATGTCCACGAATTCAAGGCTCCTAAATCAGAACGCAAGGAACTCTCATTCGCGGCAGGCGTTGCCGCATTCGGAATGATTCTTCGTGACTCGGAGTACAAAGGTACAGCAGACTTCGACATGGCCTATGATCTCGTAAGCAAAGGTCTGGACAATGACCCTCATGGTTACAGGGCAGAGTTCCAGGAGCTGATCACTGAAGCCCAAAAGATAGCTTCAAAATAGTAAGGTTAATAGTTTAGCTTAACAGCTGTTCCAGACGCTGTAACCATCAGCATTCCGCCGTTAGGGCCGAGAACTTCATAGTCTATATCGATTCCGACTACTGCATCGGCTCCCCTTTCGCGTGCTCTTTCTTCAAGTTCTCGGAGTGCTGATGTGCGAGCATCAAGCAGTTCTCTCTCATACGATCCCGAACGACCGCCGAAGATGTTCCTGAGTCCGGCGCCGAAGTCCTTAATGAAGTTGATTCCTGTTATCACTTCACCGAATACGATTCCCTTATATTCTACGATTGTTCTGCCTTCTACAGATGGGGTTGTTGTAAGTATCATAATGTTATAGTTATATGTTATCAATTACTTCCTCTCTCCTTATCGCCAGTTCCAACCTTCACAGAAACTGTCTGGGCATATGAATCCACAGAGAACATAGTCATGACAAGCATAACGAATGCTGTTACAATGATTATTTTCCATCAAATATAGACATTTTTACCTAAACCTGCTTATATATATGCTAGACCTGAGGTTTTTGCACTAGATGGCCGATCTTGGCAGACATGACGAATGAACTAAATTAGTATTGATACATCTGTAGCGTTTTGTAGCTCAAAACTGTCACAGATCTTGACAAATATACTTTTATACGCTAGTTTTGATGACATCTGTGTCAGTTTATAGTAAATATTTGCTACAGATCAACATCATGTAAGTATTTTGAGAGGTATACATACAACAACTCTCCGCACAGAATGAATCTGTTGCTGAGAGCTGTTGTTTTATGAGATGCCCGATCAGGTCGGGCATGACTGGTAATTTGGTCGGGCATGACGTACTAGTCATTGACATCTTGACTATTCGTCATTGCCGGATTGACCGGCAATCGATTACCACTCCACCGCATTTAATGAATTGATAATCAGTTACAATTTATAAAAACGGTAGAAATTCTTGCGGAGCTAACTGCCACTAACTGATAGTGAGAATTTCTATCCTTAATTGTCTATTTTACAACTTGTTGCAAAGA
>JAFZFH010000053.1 GCA_017555965.1 Bacteroidales bacterium | reverse complement strand
TAGTCAGGGTAGTAGAGAGGTGCGTATCTCTTGAGGTTTCTTCTGCCGGATCCGAGGTCTTCCACAAAGTGAAGTTCGTTGAGGACTTTCACGATGAGAGGGTTCTTGGTGTATGGACCGAGTTCGTCAAGAGTGAGGCTGCCTTCCTTCATTGTCGGGATGAGCCTTGTTGCGTTCTTTGTGATGACGCGGTCATAGAATACCTCAACGTATCCTCCAAAGCCTGGCTGATAGTCAGAGTGGGCGCATATATTTCCGATAACCTCTCTGAATATTTGCACTCTCAGGTCAAGTCTTGCTGTTGAACCATTGTCCGGGAGATAGAACTTGTCTGGGAGATACTTCACAACGAAGTCCAGCATCTGTCTGTACGCCTGAATGATGTTGCTCCTTACGGTCTTCCTGTCGTCGTATCGGGCAGAATCCTCAGGGAGGTTCATATTAAAGCGTTCATAGGTCATTTTATGATAGAGCAGCTCGAATTTGTATCGTGGAAGGTGTTCTGCGATTGCATCATCGGTTCCGAACAACAATAGTGCAGCATACTTGAAGCCCTCGATATTGCCGTTCTCATCTTTCTTTACAAGTCTGCAGCTCTCCAGAATCTCCATGTCTGTCATGTCTTGCCATGCGTGGAGCGGATTCAGGGTAGTGGCAGCGTTTCGGCAGAACTTGAATGTGGCTGGGTCAAGGTCTTTCATCTGAAGACCTGGCACAAGTCTATCCTCGAACAGATGCGGATTCTTTCTCTCGAATAAACCGAGCACAAGTTCCATGTTGTCAGTGATGTCCATGTCAGCATCTCCGACTCTGTCAAAGTATTTGTTCTTGTAACGAACAGGGTACTGGCTGACAGGAACGTCAATTACTATGATGGTCTTGCCGTCATATTCCTCGATCTCGGGCTCTATAGTAAGCTTCGGGAAGAATACTTCTTTGTTGCCTAAAGTGTTGATGATGTTCTTCTTGAGATTTACAGATGCATTCTTGTTGACTCCCGTGAGATTCATGTCGTCATCAAAACCAAGAATGATCAGTCCTCCTGAATGATTAGAGAAAGAGCAGACTGTATCATATACGGAGGTGCTTACCTTGTCCCTACATGATTTGAACTCTACTCTTGTGGTTTCGCCCTCTGTTAGGGCCTTATGTATTCTTTCAATATCCATAGTTTTACAAAATTACTCTTTTTCTTTTACTCTGACAGTGCTCTGACAATTATTTTTCTCAAATCGCCATCAGACGGTGCTCTAAAGGCGATTTGAGATGTACTACTCTGACAATGACTCTGTCAGAAGATTATCAGATCCAAATCCTCAATGAGTGCCAGAACTTCTTCCTGATATTTCTCGCTGATAAACGGCTTGACTTTCTCAAAGGTGATGTTTCGCTTTTCCTTGTCGAAGGTTTCCGGGTGGAGTTTCCAGCGGATGAGCCAGTCTGCGATGTCTATGTGGTTCTCAAAGTCCTCAACTGTTGCATTTCCTTGGAGGAGGTTGCTTACGCTGATGTTGAGGTTGGGGAAGTCTTTGACTTTTTCGCACCAAGCGCTGTAACCATCCACGTCTGGAAACGCTATCACATCACGGCCAGCGAGGACCTGCAGTCTTTCGTTGAATTGGCTCTTTCCTCCTGTGGCC
>JAFZFH010000052.1 GCA_017555965.1 Bacteroidales bacterium | reverse complement strand
CCGTAATGACAGGCTTGATCTCAATGACAAAAGGTTCAGTGTTTTCGGTAGACGCTTCTGTTTCTTCCTGGACAGTAGGCTGGACCACGTCAATAGCTGACACCGTTGTTTCCGGCGGAATCTCCTGTGTGGATGCGATCACATCTGGATCAGTCTTGGCGGAGCAGCTTGCAAACATGGCACACATTAAAACTGCAGCAAGAAACTTTGATGTCTTTTTCATAGGAATCACCCTTTCATGTGACAAGATAGGTTGAAATTAGTATACGAGTGGTTTAATGCATTACACCTTGTATCCATAGTTTAACAGATTAAACCTCCTCTGTCAATAGAATTCAAAAATCTTAATAAATGATTCATAAAAGTGAGTATTATCATTTGTATCCATCCCAATGGTCGCGGCGAATGTGCTAATTAGAAACAATATTGACTTCTACACCACAAAAAACAGCCTTCCTTTAACAAAAAGAAGGCTGTTTTACATTTGCACCTGTTTAAGTGTATTTACATATCATATCTATTGGTTGTGTACCTATGTGTACTCATGTTAAAACGGCAACTGCGCATCGTCATCCTCCAGCATCTGGAAGTCAGAAGCCGGATAGTTGGGGGCAGAATACGCAGGTGCAGAATAGCTTGCAGAAGCAGATGCCTGAGGTGCGGTAGACGCAGGCTCACTCTTCGAATCTGCAAAATAAACATTGTCCGCAACAACCTCCGCTGTACGGCGCTTATTGCCGTCCTTATCGTTCCAGCTGCGGATCTGCAGCCTTCCGGACACCACAGCCATTCGGCCTCGGCTGAAATATTTACTGACAAACTCGCCAGCCTGACGCCAGGCGACGCAGTCGATGAAGTCCACTTCCTTTTCACCGCTGTTACCTGACTTGAAATCTCTGTCAACGGCCAAAGTGAAGCTTGCTACCGCGACACCACTGCCGGTGCGACGTAGTTCCGGATCCCGGACAAAACGGCCCATGATGGTAATATGATTGAGCATTGTAATTCTCCTTTTTCTTTTAGGTTGGGCAGCCGCTAAGGACTGCCCGTATTTCTTAGAACATTTTCATACCGCTATATTCGGGTGCGGCCGCAAGCGCCTGATCCGGAGCCTGCTTCTGCCTAGAATGAGTTTGGGACAGATACCAGGCCGTCAGCCAGGACTCATAATGGGTCTTGGTCATCAGAAGCAGCTCGGAAAGCGCCTCAAATGTCATACTGACTGCCACATGGTTCTCAGGCTTATTACCAAACCGGGGCACGATCAGTCCCTTGGCATCCTTATCACCGGGGCCGCTGTCAGCTACCAGCAGAAAATCTGTTTTCTGACCTGCCACCAGCTTGCATACCCGAGAAAGGCTCTTGCCGTCAGGTCTGGGTTTGCCATACTGACGCAGCTTCTCTGCAGAAGTACCGCCCAACCATTCCTGGATGGGTTTGGGATCGCCTGTCTGCTTCTTCTGCTGCATGATATAGCGCAGCTCACCGCAGGAAAGCTTCCGGCACAACTCCAGAAGCTCCGGAACAGAGATGTAGATATGGATATTGTTGGTCTGCCTCTGCCCTGCCGGCTTATTCATATCATAAGTGGCGAAGGCAAAGTGTGCCCTGCCATTTGCGAAGGCATCAGAAAGGCTTTCCACAAAGCAGCTTCTGGCATCCTTGCGTATGATCTGATACTGATTTCTCTCATCTTGCATGGCGCACCATCCTTTTCAGCTTGGGAATATCGTCCAGCAGCTTCAGCAGATTCTCCGTATTAGACTTGAACTGCGGCAGAAAATCCTTGGAGGTATCATACTGCAGGTACAGTACCACGCGGACAACGAACCAGATTTCCATCATGGTCAGCATATCCTGCTTCTTTTCCAGTTCCTTGAGTTTAATTCCAAACTGAGATATAGCCTTCTGCCAATGGACAAAGGCTTCGTCCTCCAGCTTGATATCAAAACCGCTGAGCCATTCCCGAACGGTGTGTGTTTCACTCTCGTCACCGCATTCCGGAGGCTGCAGAAGATATTTTACCTTACTGGTGTCGATGGATTCCGGGTCATATTCACCCTTTTCAAAGACCATGTACCGGCCCAGAGGGAACATGCCGCAGACAGCAGGCTTGACCTTATGTACCGAGCACTTGTGATTCTTCAGAAGCACACAATGGTTATCACTGCCGACAGATGCCAACCGGATAATGGGAATTCTGGATGTATCGCCGATATGGAAGATGCAGTTCTCGTGGTAGAAATCAACCGGGCTGATCTTCAGTTCCCTGGCCATCTTAAAGATGTCCATAGGGCTCAGAATGATATCCTCCCGGTGGGTACAGCATTTGCCACACTGATTGCAGTGGAATTTGAAGGTATCGTCCAGGCCCACAGTCATGGATTCGATATCCTGAAACATTTCTTCTCGCGTCATTTGTAATTCTCCTTTATCTGTTCTTGAATTCTTCTCTTCTTTCCAGGAAGACGAGAAATGCGTTCATGGTATCGAGCATCTCACCCGTCCGTTTCTTGTATTCCCAGTAAAAGCTTCGCATTTCGTCTGTATCACAGAGCCGTATAGATTCCCGGTCGAACACCTCGTGATCTTCCCAGTCGATAGCATCGTAGGAAAGTATCAGGATGCCTTCTCTGACCAGTACGAAGTAGCAGCCATTGTAAAGGCCATCCGTGTACGGGTGCATCCAGTACAGCGGGGTACCAAAGTCTCCCTCATTATCTTCACAAAGGTTCGTGAGGGCAGTAAAGGTACCTCCTTCTTCGAAGAGTTTCTCTACGAAGTCCTTCTTGGTCATGAGTTTACTGCAGTCGATCACGCGGGAGTCGATGAAGATCAGATTCTCATCAACGTCGGGGAGCTGAACCGGTTCCGGCCAGTCGCCCAGAAGCCACAAGGCATCTTCGGTAACAAATTCCTTCTTCCAACTGATTCTCAGTACATGCTTCAGCAGTTCCTCGCACAGTTCCATCCCCAGAGATCTGCTGGAATTGGAATCCGGCGGGATGCATCTGCGGATCATAGTGGAATCGCCCCCCACATACTGAATCAGTTGAATGACCTCTGAGTTGGTAAATCGGTCATCAATGGCTGCGATACTCCAGTAGATGTCATCTTCTGCCTTTGCTGTACAGTGGATCTCTCTACCCAGCAGCGCTGATAGAAGGTAACCCAAGTACCAAGCGACTCTGGACAGTTCCAGTTTCAGCGTTGTAAACCGCTCAATGTTGTTCATCTGTATTCCTTTCTACCGTAAAGTACGGTCCATAATATACGGTGTCTTCCTCCTCTGCCCGGTAGACTCCGATACAAACCTTCTGATTGCCGTCTTTCTCGGGATTGAACTCAGCAAAACAGAGTGGTTCCGTCGGTTCGTTGATACCGTTATCCCAATAGATGTTGATGCAGGGATAATCGAAGCCCGGGAAACCAACAGCCCGCAAGTAGGTACCATCAGGAAGCGGGATCATGAAAGCAGGATTGTCTTCCTTGACAGCCGGATCATCGACCTCATACGGCTCACCCAGGGAGAAAACCTTCTTGACTTTCTCTTGGTCCTGAAGGAAACGAACCTTGGTTTTTACCAGTTCCAGCTGAAGAGTGGTAAAGATCTGCTTCACCTGATCCCGGGTATAGGAATAATTCGCTGTCCAGGAGAGATTTCCAAGCAGACGGAATAAGTGAAGGATCTTATTGACCCTCGCTTCTGCCAGACGTCGGAATTTCTCATCTTTGGTTTCTTTCGGCGGTCTCATACCCGAACCCCCTTCACCACAGCTGCCTTTTCAGGCGGACGCAGGACATAGCGGGTATTCTTGGTCTCGATATGAATCACACCGGAAGGCATCTGGATGAAATGCTGTACAGTGGATGTACGGCGAAGACCTGCAGCTTCTTTGATGAAGGCGGCATTGCCAATGGCCAGCGGATATTCCAGAGAGCCTACCAGCTCAACGCGCTTTTTCTTTGCAAACATAGTTAATATCACTCCTCGTTTTTGATTTGTATATAACGGGGTGGCCTATGGCTCCCCGAGAAAAAAGTTGGGGAGCCTGAAACTCCAATCTAAAACAAAAAAGCACCCACCAGTATCAACTGATGAGTGCTCTTGTACGATAGTATCAAGATATGAAATTGTACTTTCCAGAAGGGTACTCCCCTTCTGGATTCATTATGTTATGCGCATCTATAAAAAAGATGCGTGAGAACAAAAAATGCCCAAGGCAAAAATACCTCGGGCACTAAAATAATCGGACAGACGCTTGATTACACAAAATAATCTCGGATAACGGATATAAATATTATACCATAACAGCAGATATCTTGCAACAGAAATTCACCCATAACATAAAAAAGCAGGAAGAATGAACATTCTTCCTGCTTTCTATTACTCAAGTAAGATTCTTGCACGCTTTTGAATCTGCTTTTCAATCATTTTTCTCCGGCGTACAGGTAAATTATAGGTATGATGGGGTTCAATTTGGAATGTAAGAAGATGCCGCAGCATTTCACGCTGCCGATCTCCCATGAGCGATTTTGCGGTGCCAATGAAGTCATCATATACTGCGGGCTGAAGAGCCTCGATATACTCTTCCAGTTCCTTTTCATCTATCCAGCAAGCTATGCCTGCTAGATTAAACAGAGCGTTACCGTGATCAAAAAGGGGTGCGGGTGCTGCTATTTGGTTGATATTGTTATCCACCAAGAAACCGAAATTTCCGTAGTGTCGATCTGTATTACATACAACCGCGTCAAAAACGATCATATCTACAAACTCATTGTAGAAAGTATCTCCCAGATTACGGTAATAATCGATTACTGCCTGGAATCCGCTCGAAGAAACAACTCTGCCAATCGGCATGTAGGAGTAATCTTTGCTTGTAAATAGTTCGCACACAGAACAAACAACACCCTTCCACTTACCAAGGGTATAAGGAACATGATTAAGTCCCATCTGCTTGGCTACCTGAGCTGCATAGAATTCAGAATAAGGCTCGTTGCCGGCATTGGGTTCGCCGGCGGTGCCTCCCTTGAAGAGCATAACGTTACCTTTCAGACGTCTCCAACACTTAGGAAGCATACCATTTGTGGTGAATTCGGGACTAAATTGAAGGGAGAAGCGGGTGCTGCTTCCGGTACCTGTAAGTGCAATATAGGATAAGATCGTATTGAAGGGATTGTCGTACAGGTTGTTGTCTTCGAATGTACCATCAAAGTCTTCCGGAACGACCCAAAAACAGTCATTGAGCGAAAGACCTTTGCTTACGGAAATGATATCCATGGGACGATTGATACTCAAACCACACTTGGAAAGGAATGCATTCGCAAAAGCACGATTTCGGGGAATCGTTCTGTTTTTAAGCCATCTGGCAAGACTATCATTGCTTGTCTTTAAATCAAGGGGCAGTAATGCATTCTGCTCTTGATTGACCCAAGCGATATTTACTTCTAGGTCACGAAGATTACTGATTACTTCAAACTTAAGAATATCGATATCTTTGTTTTTTAGAACATATATCACTACTACCACCTCCTTTATCTATTTCCGTATTTTACCAGTTGCTCTCCGGAAAGTCAACGAACAAGAATCCCATGATATTTGATTGCTCGTCAAATAGGTGAATAGTTCATATTTCCGATAGCCATACTCAGAAAATCCTGTCCTTCATATTTGGGATTCAGCCAATCCTTCATAGCCTCATTGGGGAGAATCACGGGCATCCGGGTATGGATGAAAGCTATAGACTCTACTGGCTCTTTGGTAAGGATAGAGAAAACAGGTCTTCCCTGCTCAATTCGGTAGATACCAGCCAGGAAGAATCCAGCCAAGTTTGCTGGGGCGATTTCATATTTTTGTTTCCCCTGCCCTGTCTTTTGCCATTCAAAGTAGGAATCGGCAGGTACCAGGCATCTGCGCTGACGCATACCGTCTGCAAACATCGCCTTCTGGGATGCTGTTTCGCTTCTGGCATTGAAGATCAGTTTCCCATCCGGAAGCTGATAACCCCATTTCATGCCGAATGCTTGAGGCTCCAGCTTGCGGTTGCTGGCGATGACTGCAGCAACGTCACCCGGGAACACCTCCCCGGTTTTGACCTCAATTTGACGACTCTGGAGGTTCTCAAGAACTGCCTGGACCATCTCAGAACTGCTGTTTTTGGAAAAATTGTATCTGCCGCACATGAAAATCACCTTCTTGGCTTTAGTATACCAAAATCTATGCGTAATTACTATAGTAGATATATCTGGCATTATAAATGGTGGTTGTTTTGGCAATTGCTTTATGGCCAGTACATCGTATAATACATACATTATAAGGAAAGGTTGCGATAGAATGTACGAAGAGATTACAAGACAAGCCCATACTGTAGTGACCGAACTGCTTGAACAGGCAAATATGAGACCCGGTTCTCTGCTGGTTATCGGCTGTTCTTCCAGCGAAATGGTTGGTCAGCGAATTGGTAAGGGTTCCTCCATGGAGGCAGCACAGGCTGCTTTTGCAGGCATCTATCCTGTTCTGCAGGAGCATGGAATTCATTTGGCCGTTCAATGCTGTGAGCATCTCAACCGGGCGCTTATTCTGGAAAGAGAGACGGCAGAAAAGCGCGGATATGAGATCGTTAATGTGATGCCTCAGCCCCATGCAGGCGGCAGCTTTGCTGTGAATGCATGGAATGCCTTCTCCGATCCTGTTGCTGTAGAAACGATTGCTGCTGAAGCAGGCATCGATATTGGTGGCACTCTAATCGGTATGCATCTGCGCCGTGTGGCAGTTCCTGTTCGTACCAGTGAAAAACAGATTGGTGAAGCAATCGTTCTGTGCGCCAGAACAAGACCTAAGTATATCGGTGGTCCCAGAGCGATTTATCAGGAGTAAAAAATATATAGTTAAGGGCATCAGCAAGACAGCTGATGCCCTATCTTTATGTCTGATTGTCCAATATCTGCTGTATGAGCGTGACCTGATCCGGAGTCAGATCCGCCTGGCCTTCTTCACAGCGGGCATAACCTTGATTGAGATTGACACCATAGGGTTCACCAAACTCGGTTTTAACTGTAAACTCTGGCGCACAGCGGCAGACACGCATGGGATCGTACTTCAGGTTGATCAGAATATCAGTTAGATTCACGGAGTCGCTGCCCATGAAGGTATATTCCTTACCGTCCAGAATGATGGTAGTCATAGTGTTGCCGCAGTAGCCGGCAACGGGATCATCCACGGTCTGAGACTGCTCTGCCAGGGTGTGGCTGTGATCATCCTGAATCATATAAAAGGCATAATAGGCAGTGCCTTCGGCGGCCAGATTCTCACCTGTCCAGGTGGCAACCACTTCATAGATATAGCCGCCCTCTTTCAGTTCCAGCTTGTTGCCATTGACGGAAACCTTCTCTTCTTTGGCATCAATCTGGCCCCAGTAGGTATCGCTCCAGCAGCGAATGGTAAATTCCTGGGGTTCCACATCAAAATAGAACTCGACTTCATCATCAGATGTTGTCATAGGAATCAGAAACTCCTGCCACTCCAGCGGATGGGAGCTGT
>JAFZFH010000008.1 GCA_017555965.1 Bacteroidales bacterium | reverse complement strand
TTCTTCTGGTTCTGGCGGGAGGACTGCTTTTTATGATTATTTGCAGTATGTTCTCGTCCTGTACTGCCATGTTCCAGGGTGGAGCGCAGGTAGTCCTTGGAACTTCCTTTACTGCCAACGATGAGGACATCATCGGTGCAGACAATGACTACAAGGCTCTGGAAGCAGCCTTGCGAAACAAGATCAACAACATCGAGCGAACCCATAGCGGATATGACGAGTACCGTTATGACCTTGATGAAATCAACCACAACCCCTATGAGCTTGCGGCATATCTGACGGTGAAATTTGAGGACTACACCCGTTCGGAAGTTCAAAGCACGCTGCAATCGCTGTTCGATCAGCAGTATGAACTTACCCTGACGGAAGAAGTGGAGATCAGAACCCGAACAGAGACCCGCACCGGCACCACCACATGGACTGACCCTGAGACCGGCGAAGTATATGAGGAGGAATATGAGTACGAAGTTGAAGTCGAGTATGAGTATTATATCCTGAATGTGAAACTGGAAAACATCGGTCTGAACCGGGTGATCGGCAGTTCCGGTATGTCCGAGGATGAAATGGAGCGTTACGCAGTTCTGCTCCAGACCAACGGCAACAGACCCGACATTTTCGGGGATGACATCTATGCCGTGACTGGTGAATACACCGACTATGACATTCCGGGCGAAGCTCTGACGGACACACGATTTGCCAATATGATTCGTGAAGCCGAGAAGTATCTGGGATACCCGTATGTGTGGGGCGGCAGTAGTCCTTCCACCTCTTTCGACTGCTCCGGTTTCGTTTCCTGGGTTATCAATAACTGCGGAAACGGTTGGAGTGTCGGCAGACTGACAGCCAACGGTCTGATGGGTGTATGCGACATCATCCCAAGAAGCTCTGCGAAACCGGGCGACCTGATTTTCTTCCAAGGCACTTATGATACCTCCGGTGCATCGCACGTCGGTATCTATGTAGGCAACGGAATGATGATCCATTGCGGAAACCCGATTTCTTACGCTTCCATTGAGTCGAGCTACTGGCAGTCGCATTTTTACTGCTTCGGCAGAATCAGAAATTAAGGAGGAATATCTATTGGGTGCCAAGTTGGATAAGATTGGTGCAGACCTTGAAAAAGCCCGCCGTAAAAGGGCTGAATGGGATGCCAAAGTAAAAGATCTGGAACGCAGATACCGTGAGGAAGAAAACTCTGAGATTCACGAGTTGGTTCACGCTGCGAACCTTACCCCCGATCAGCTTTCCGAACTGCTCCGTATGTTTGCGGGAGATATGGTTCCGAAGCCTGAGACTATCAATTCTATGAATGAACAGGAGGAAATGCAGGATGAAATTTAAGAGATTCGGTGCCATGTTGCTGGCACTTGTGATGTGTACGGGAGTGTTTTCGACCACGGCGTTTGCCTACTCCGATGAGAGTGCAACGACTCCTGCCACGGAAAAGGCAGAAACCGTGGAAACTGCCCCTGAGAAAACCGAAGATCAGACTTCCGAGGAAGTTCCGTACACCGTGACCGTCAATGAGGATGGCACGGTGGTTTTCTCTTTCAACGGTGAGGAATGGACTTACGATGCCGAGGAAGCCGAGGATGACAGCATGGGAACCGGCAAGGTGGTAACGAATGGTTCCCGTCTGAATGTGCGTACCGGCGCAGGCATGAATTATGAGATCATCGACCAGCTCCGTCCCGGCGAGGAAGTTGTGGTAGTCGGTGTTGAGGGTGACTGGTATCAGATCACCGTTCCCGAAAAGAACGGCTATGTTCACAGCGACTATCTGGAACTGATTGAGAAAGCCGAGCAGAACAGCGAAATGGATATGGCGCTGCTTATGATGTTTATGAGTATGTTCATGCAGAATATGGACACGGACACAAGCGAACCTGCCCTTACTCCTGACGGTAATCTGACTCTGGTTGACGATGTTGGTTCTGCTGACAAGTCCGGCAAGCAGTTCATTACTGCGGTTACGAAGAACGGCAACTACTTTTATATCATCATCGACCGTGACGATGAGGGCAACGAGACTGTCCACTTCTTGAATCAGGTGGATGAAGCTGACCTGCTTATGCTGATGAGCGAGGAAGAAGCTGCCAAGTACACCGAACCTGTGGAGGATACTCCCGTTGCGACTGAACCTGATGTAACGGAGCCTGAGCCTGATGTGGTCGAGCCTGAACCTGAGAAGCCTAAGACCAATATGATGCCTATTGTTCTGCTTGTGGTGGCTCTGATCGGCGGCGGTGGTTTCTTCGTGTTCAAGAAGTTCAAGGACAAGAAGAAGGAAAAAGAAGCTGCGAAGCCTGACCCTGATGCGGACTATGTAGACGATGATGAGGACTATGGCTACAGCGAGGAATACGAGGACGAGGATGATGTAGACTTCATCGCTGACGATGAGGACAACGAACCCGTATAACCAAGAACAGGCATCATGCCTGGGGCAATCTTCGGATTGCCTTTACATACCACGCATCTATCTTTTTATGTGCAGTTATGATATACTTCTATTAGACAAACTTGAATTTGATGAGGTAAGACAAATGACCATCCAAACAGTTGAACAAAACAACATAGTATGTGCTGTAATAAACAGCGATGAAAAGGTATTTACAGACGCACA
>JAFZFH010000051.1 GCA_017555965.1 Bacteroidales bacterium | reverse complement strand
TACCTGGCTTCACTCCCGGGATGAAACCGCCGTTCTTTCTCATATCATCTGCCATCATTGTAGGGTTTACAGTGACTGCAGTGTAGAAATATGTGAAGAGTACTACGAGGATTGCAAATGTGAAGTTATACCAGAAACCAGTATAATTGCTCATTACAGCTGCGAAACCTCTTGTTGCTTCGAACTGTGAGAAGATCATCGGGAAGAGCATGAGAGCCTGAGCGAAGATGATTGGCATCACGCCGGCTGCGTTGATCTTCATAGGGATGTACTGGCGTACACCACCGTACTGCTTGTTACCGACAACTCTCTTTGCATACTGTACAGGCACCTTGCGGACAGCCTGAACAAGAGCGATAGCCGCTACGAATACAAGGAAGAGGAATACGATCTCAACAATGAAGAGAAGTGGACCACCTACACCGTTTCCAGTGAGCTTGGCACCAGCCTCAGCTGTGAGAGCATAAGGAAGACGCGCAATGATACCGACCATGATGATGAGTGAGATACCGTTACCGATACCGCGGTCAGTGATGCGCTCTCCGAGCCACATTACGAACATTGTACCTCCAAGAAGGATCAATGTTGAAACGAGATTGAACCAGAAGTTGCTCCAGCCGAGCATGTTAACTGCTGTGAAAGCTGATGCTGGAATCTGGCTATGAAGATTTGCCATGTAGGCAGGACCCTGAATGCAGATGATAGCGATAGTAAGGAATCTAGTCAGCTGGTTCATCTTGCGGCGTCCGCTTTCGCCCTCCATCTGCATCTTGCGGAAGTAAGGGACGAAAACACCAAGAAGCTGGATTACGATCGATGCCGAGATGTATGGCATCACACCCAGCGCAAAGATTGAAGCGTTACCGAACGCACCACCTGAGAACATGTTCAAGAGACCTACGAGGCCCTCTGCTGAACTGCTCTTCAGATTAGCAAGCTGCGCTGAATCTATGCCTGGAAGCACGATAAAGCTTCCGAGGCGATAGATTACGAGAAGTCCGAGAGTATAAAGGATTCTCGTACGAAGCTCCTCAATCTTAAAGATGTTCTTGATTGTCTGGATTAGTTTCTTCATCTTATAAATTAGATTGTTGTAGCAGTGCCACCTACAGCCTCGATCTTAGCGATCGCAGACTTAGAGAATGCGTTTGCTGATACTTGAAGTTTCGCAGTGAGCTCACCGTTACCGAGAATCTTCACAAGCTGGTTCTTGTTGATGAATCCTGCCTCACGAAGTGTCTCAATGTTGATTACAGTGAGGTTGTTTGCCTCAGCGAGAGTCTGAAGAACAGCAACGTTGATGCCCTTGTACTCTACGCGAGTAGGATTAGTGAAACCGAACTTAGGAAGTCTTCTCTGAATAGGCATCTGACCACCCTCGAAACCGATCTTGCGAGAGTATCCTGAACGAGCCTGAGCACCCTTGTGACCACGTGTTGATGTACCACCGTGACCTGAACCCTCACCACGTCCGATTCTCTTCTCTCTGCCCTTTGAGCCTGCAGCAGGTGTAAGATTATGTAATTTCATCTTTCTGTCCTCCAAATTAAATTTCCTCAACGATTACAAGGTGACGAACCTTCTCAACCATACCCTTGGTAACTGGAGTGAGTTCCACCTCTACAGTCTGATGCAATCTGCGGATACCGAGAGACTCGAGATTAGCGATCTGTCTCTTAGTCGCACCGTTCTTGCTCTTTACCTGAGTTATCTTAAGTTTTGCCATTTGTTCTGTCCTCCTTAACCTTTAAATACTCTGCTCATTGGAATACCACGGAGTCCAGCTACAGTGTAAGCATCTCTCATCTCAACGAGTGCGGCAACAGTTGCCTTCACGAGGTTGTGAGGATTTGATGAACCCTTTGACTTAGCAAGCACGTTGTGCACACCTACTGACTCGAATACAGCACGCATCGCACCACCGGCCTTTACTCCTGTACCAGGCGCAGCTGGCTTCATAAATACTCTTGCGCCACCGAACTTAGCCTCCTGCTCGTGAGGGATAGTAGCGTTGAGGATTGGAACCTTAACGAGGTTCTTCTTTGCATCCTCGATACCCTTTGAAATAGCAGTTGTAACCTCGTTAGCTTTTCCAAGACCATAGCCTACAACGCCGTTCTCGTCACCAACTACAACAATTGCTGCAAAGCTGAAGTGACGACCACCCTTAGTAACCTTTGT
>JAFZFH010000050.1 GCA_017555965.1 Bacteroidales bacterium | reverse complement strand
TCATAATGCGGTAGAGTTCCAGATCGGTCGGGAATCTGTCGATGAACGGCAGAATCACATTGCCGTAGAACAGAAGTCCTTCGCCCTCACCGGAGTTAGTTACATAGGACAGCTGATGGGGAGAAATGTTCAGACGCTTCGCAAGGATGCTTCTGTCCTCACTTGCCTGATTCAGCATATAGATGAAGTCAGAGTTTTCGAGGATGTTGGCAATCTCAGGGGAGCGAAGCAGGTCTTTGACATTCTGCGTGATGCCGGTCGGCAGACCGCCCCATTTACGGAATCTTTTCCAGATTTCCACGGAGTAGGTGGCAGTCTGTTCTTCCTTCAGAAGCAGGTGGAACTCGTCGATATAGTATCTTGTGGATTTACCTGCGGTTCTGTTGGCAGTAACACGCCCCCAGACCTGATCCTGAACGATCAGCATACCGATTTTCTTCAGCTGATTGCCAAGCTCCTTGATGTCGTAACACACCAGACGATTGTGAATGTCCACATTGGTGCGGTTGTTGAACAGCTTCAAGGAACCTTTAACATAGATTTCCAGAGCCGTTGCGACATGGTGAGCTTCCTTTTCGTCCTGTTTCAGAAGTGCGTTATACAAGTCCTCCAGGACAGGCATATTCTCAGGAACAGGATTGTCGAAATACTTCTGGTAGATCTGATGCACACAACGGTCGATAACCGTCTTTTCGATAGGCTGCAAGCCATCCTTACTGCCCATAATCAACTCACAGAGGGACAGGATGAAGTCGGCTTTCAGAGCCACAGGGTTATCATCCTCGGAGTAGTTCAGGTTGATGTCCATAGGGTTGATATAGTTGGTACTGGAAGAACTGATCTTCACGACCTGACCGTTGAACTTGTGAACCAGAGCCGCATATTCTGCTTCCGGGTCGCAGATGATAATGTCATCATCGGTAACGAGGAACGCATTGGTGATCTCACGCTTTGCGGAGAAGGACTTACCGGAACCGGGAGTACCAAGGATAAGTCCGTTGGGGTTCTTCAGTTTCTTTCTGTCCACCATGATAAGGTTATTGGACAGAGCGTTCAGACCGTAGTAGAGGGTTTCTTCACCGTTCTGGAACAGTTCCTGCGTAGTGAAAGGCACAAAAATAGCCGTGGAACTGGTAGTCAGACCACGACGAATCTCGATCAGGTTCTGTGCCAAAGGCAGGCTGCTCATCAGACCCTGTTCCTGCTGAAAATCCAGTCGGCGCAGGTTGCAGTTATGCTTCTGGGCAATACTCTGTGCCTGGAACACATTGTTTTCCAGTTCCTGCTCGGTGCGACCGGTATTCATCACAAGGAATGTCAGCATGAACATTCGCTCGTTCTGGCTCTGAAGCTCTTTCAGGAGTGCCTTTGCATCCTTACCGTAAGTGGCAAGGTCAGAGGGAATGATGTCCATATCGTAGCCGGAACGGACAGCCTTTTTCTGTTCCTCGATCTTGGAACGGTCAAGCTCCGTAATGGTTCGCTTGATGGTCTTGATTGCCGCAGTCTGGTCTACCGACTGGATGTGCATGGTCACGATCTGACTGGACTCCATATCCAGAAAGTCTGCAAGCATACGGTCACTCAGGTCGGATGCCGTGATCTGAAGATACGACATAGAGCCATAGATACCGCCCATCTGGAAAGTACGGTTGGTCTTAAAGGCGAAGGAAGTCGGTGCAATAAAGTCCTTTACGGACAGACCGGACTCCACAAGGTACTTCCAGTCGAAGAAGAACTTGTCGTTGTCGCCCATGTGGAACATGGAGTGCATCAGGCGAAGTCTTTCCTTGCCGTTCATCGGGGTTGCGATAACACCCAAACGGCGGAAGTTGTTGAGCAGGTCATTTTCGATGTGCTGAAGTCTCGGCTTTGCCTGTCGCATGGAATCAGCTTCAATGCCGAAAGTCAGGAACTTGGTCTTTGTCAGACCGTTGTTGCCCTGAGACAGCTGCTTTTTCAGCATCTGACTGTACTCGGCACGGACAGAGTTGAACGCATCCTTACGGAACGGAATGCGGATACTCTTTTCAAAGCTCTCCGCATCGGTACTCATGTTCATAAAGGACAGTTCAAAGTGGATGGAACTATCAAAGAAGTTCAGGAATCCGCACCACTCATCAAAGATGGCAGTTTTATCTTCCTGCTGTGCCAGCTGATAGTTGATGTCCTGAAACTGAATGGTCTTGGTATAAAAACTGTCGGTGACTCGGCAGATGCCGTCAGGGAACATTCTCTGGAAGGGAATGGACTGCTGGGCAGTCTGCGGTA
>JAFZFH010000049.1 GCA_017555965.1 Bacteroidales bacterium | reverse complement strand
GGCGTCTCGATGCCCACGCGCTTTGTAGGAATGACGGTAAGGTGTTCTATAAGAATAACCTTCCGAATGAAATTCCCCGCATTTCCGTTGGCCTTCTGTTGGATGAGTCCGGCTCTATGAGCTGTGGTGATCGAAGTACTTACGCCAGAGCGGCAGCCATCATTCTTTATGATTTCTGTCAGGCGCTGAACATCCCTATCACGGTCTATGGTCATTCCACCAGCTGGAGCAGCGGTGTGGATCTATATTCCTACGCTGAGTTTGACAGCTTTGACCGGAATGACAAGTACCGTCTGATGGACATTTCGGCTCGTGGCAGTAACCGGGACGGAGCTGCGCTTCGTTTTGTGGCAGAACAGCTATCCAAACGAGATGAAGAGGTTCGTATCCTGATGTTGGTTTCCGACGGTCAGCCCGCAGACTCCGGTTACGGTGGTACTGCGGCTGAAGAAGACCTTCGGGGTATCAAGCAGGAGTATAAGCGCAAAGGGATATTGTTTGTTGCCGCAGCTATTGGCGAAGATAAGGTTAATATCGAACGCATTTACGGTGACAGCTATTTGGATATCACAGATCTGAATCAGCTTCCAGTGAAACTGACGGCCGTGATCAAGCGGTTCATGAGGTGAACACATGGTTCAGATTTATCAGTTCAGCGAACACAGTTTATGTGTATCCGGTGAGAAAGGCGATCTGCTTGCCTTGGCTGCGTATCTTCGGGAAGCAGAAGGTACAATTGGCGATTTGAGGTATCAGATCGAATATGCGTTTGACGTAGATGGTGTCCGGTCATCCAATCTGGAGGATTTGGATCGCAACGAAGAAAATTATGAGCAGATATATCTAATTCACAAGTGATCCCTTGGAGTCACAGTTAACCAGTTGCCCTTTTAGGGTGACATATACCATTACTTTAGGTGGGCAACTGGCAGAAGCTGTGTTGCCCACCTGTCATTATTAGACAGAAAGGGAATTTAATATGCATTTTCATTCTTTAGCAGTTATCCGCATTCCTGAGCTTCAGGAAGATTCAGAAGGAAACGCGCGTGTTGCAGAAGAATTGGACCAGATGGAGCAAATGGAGGCTCAGGGGCCCAAAAACATCATGCGCAGCATTATGATTCGGGAACTGAAGGGGCAGTTGAACACCTTCTCCAGAGAAGTGTCCCACTTGATTGATGATCTCATGCACCCTTATGGCAGTGAGAGTGAGGACTGTTACGCATTCTGTGATCAGAAGGACGATGTTCAGTCGCGTTACGAAAACCGTTCCTGCGACTGTGTACGTCTTCCGGATGGTCGGATCGTTAGCCTGTATGATTCAAGTGTATGGGGGAAATTCACAATCAGGGATGGCCTGGTCTTTCAAACGAAAGCCGGCCCCTTAAAGCATCCTATTCGAACCCATAAGGCTAAAAAGATGACGGCCCTGCCGAATTACCCGTTTAAGAAACTCTACAAGACCATGCACGAGTTTGCCATTGATTACTGCGATTATGAGTATGACGAGTCGATGCAGGGCTATGGGTATTACTGTAATCCCAATGCAATGTGGGATTGGTACCAGATCGGCGGCAGATGGCCTGTGACTTTCTTGGTCAAAGATACCTGCACGGAATACTCCTTTGGTGAGCGCAGTTGGGGCAATGATGACGAAGATTTCCCATGCCCGGATGGCTATATGTGGGTCTCAGCAGCCAGAAAGAAGGATATCGAATGGGACGCCATGAAAAAATGGTATCTGGGTCAGGCAAAGAAGCGTTTCGCCGCACTGGAAGCTATGTTTGTAACCGGCATTATAGAACCCGAACAGTATATGCAGGTGAAAGAGGGCTGTGTTTATAGCTTCATGGATCTGATCTACAAAATCGGCGAACCTGAAGAAGAATATTTGACCCGTATGGGAGTAACGGATAAATGTAAGTATCCGGTTTCTTTCTGTGATCTGATCAATGAAGATGATTGGATTGCACAAGGAAATGATTACTTTTCTCCCGAACACAGAAATGAACCTGCCTTAACCTGGTATGATACGATTCAGCAATTCATTGATGATCTGGACGATGAGGATGTGCTTGTAAGTATTGACTATCACATGTAAACTTGAATAGTAACTTAATTCTGGAAAGAGGCAAAGCCATCGAGCTTTGCCTCTTTTTTCGCCACAATATTGCTTTGACAAATCGAACAATGTGGCTTTTCACTTTTGATTGACGAACAAATAGATCTGTGGTACAATACGGGTGTCAGTATCCGAGATTCACATAGAGTGAATTATCCGTCTATCAGATTTTTTGAGTGTCATTTGCCCGTATGGGGTAAATGGCATTTTTTTGTTTCCAGCCAATTTCATATTTGGTAACTAGCCAGTAGTCCTTCGGGGTTACTGGCTTTTGTTATATATCTGGCGGCACGACCGTCTCAAAAGTGAAAGGAGAATATCTATGTTACCTTATCAAGACAACTTTGCAACCACATTCGATTCCTATCCGGAAATGCTCAGCTACCACGAAACAATGAGCAAAGAAACTACCTGGCGCCGCTGTAAAATAAACGAGATGCGCATTGAACCGTTGGACACCGGCTCTCCGTTGTTCAGCAAGCCTGCTGATTTCTCTGAGGGCATCAGTGAGGAGGCAGTAATTGATACCGCAGCCAATCTGGGTCTTGCCCTGCGTGTTGGCGATGATTTGTATCCCATTCGCTCTACTGCCTACAAGACCCTGCTGGATCGCGCTAAGATCGGCGGCACTGCATTGCCCAAGCTGAAGCGCAAGGACCTTGCGGATGTTTTGAACGCCTGTCTGGCTCTGTATTCTTCGGAAGCGCTGCTGCTCGTCCGTGATGAGAAAGTGTCTGCTGCCCATTCCGGTGACATGAAGGACTATTCTGTGCTTCCGATGGATGAACTTCTCCATGCTCTGGAAAAGAACATGGAGACAAGGTTCCCCGGTTATCAGTTTGAAAGCGGATACTCTGATCACGCATTCACCAGCGGCTGTTGGACATTCCCAGCCCAGAAGGATGATCTTCTGGGTACCTACAGTAAGATGCTGGCATCCAAGGGTAAGCGTGCCATGGCTGCAAAGCTGGTTCCCGGTATCCGGTTCATGACATCCGATACCGGAATTGCATCCGCAAAGGTATCTGCCATGCTTATGGGTACACAGCACCCGATCCACATTGGAGGCTGTATTTCCGTAGACCACCGTCTGCAGAAGAAGGTTTCAGACTTCGAGAAGGAGCTGGATCAGCTGTTCGCCCAGTTCAGTGATTCTGTTGGAAGACTTCAGACCCTTTTGGAAATTGAGTTGGATTATCCGGTTAATGCCATGACACGGATCTGCAAGAAGCTTTCTCTACCTAAGAAGGAGGCGCTGGAAGCCATTGCAATGTTTGAAATGGCCTATGGTAGCGGTAGAGCTACTGCTCATGATGTGTTTTTTGCATTGCAGGAAATCCCGTATCTGATGAAGATCCATAAGATGCCGGAAGCGAAGATGCTCATCGTGGAAGAAAACATGGCACGTGCGTTGTACCTGAAGTGGCATGAGTACGATCTGGCAAAGGCGGTGAATTACTGATGGCAGCTCCCATCATGCTTTGTGATACTGCCGGTATGTCCAATGAACGCTGGCTTGAATGTCGTATGCATGGACCTAAAGGTGATATCCCTTATACCGTTGGTGGCAGTGATGTGGCAGCCATTTTTGGTGTGTCACCCTGGACAACTCCATTGGAACTGTGGCTCATTAAGAAGGGGAGGATGAAGCCTCCCAAGAAGATGAACCAGGATCAGCTGGCCATGGGCCATATGCTGGAACCGATCGCCGCAGAATGGTATGCACGCAAATCTGGCAACCATGTTTACCAGGATACAGGACTCTATCAGCACGCAGATCACCCTTACGCACTGGCCAATTTTGACCGTAGATTCACTCGTGCAAGTGATGGCGAGGATGGTATCCTCGAATGTAAATCATCCACTTATCACAAGGCAGACCACTGGGCAGACGGTGCGATTCCATTATATTACGAGATGCAGCTTCGTTTTTACCTCTCTGTTGCAGATGTTACGCACGGTGCATTTTCATGCATTTGGGGTAATAACCCAGAAAATGATCTCGCAATGCCGGAAATTGAACGAGACAGTGCTAAAGAAGATATGATCTTCGAACGGCTGGATGAGTGGATCTGGAGTCTGGAGAACGATAAGCCTCCCACGATGAGTGGCGTATCGTCTTCTCTGGCGATGGAATCTTTGGCACGTATCTACGGCGCAAGCCAACCTGGCCTTCCGACCATTGAATTTCCCAGGAAATATGAACGGTCGCTGCGGCAGATCGCAATGCTGCAAGGTAAGGTCAGAGATTGCGAAAGTGAAATTAAACTATACGAAAAGGAGATAGAGGCGCATTCCGTGCGAATTGCGGAATTGATGAAGGAACACGAACACGGTATCTTAACGACTACCACAGATAAGCTTCTCATCGATTTCGTGACAAAAAGAACCAAGCGGCCTGACTCTAAGGCGCTGAAGACCAAGTATCCTACGGTCTACGCAGATGTTATCAAAGAGTCTCAGAGCCGCAAGGTGAAAGTCTCGGTACAACCGATTTGATAAGGAGAATCTTTATGCATAACATCTTTGAACTTTGCTGTGAAGGCTACGACAAGCTTCTGGAGCGTCAGTTCCAGAAACCCGACTGTACCAGGAAGAAGGTCTATGTCTGTTCGCCCTTCAGTGATCCGGATGCTGACAAGCAGCAAGAGAATATGCGCCGTGCCCGTCTATATATGCTCTATGCCAACGAGCATATGGGTTATCTTGCCCGGGCGCCGCATGCATACCTTCCCATGCTGGTCTGTGATAAGATCCCTGCTGAACGTGCTATGGCCCTCAGATTTGGACTGGAACTTCTCGAGCAGTCTGATATGCTGCTGGTTTGCGGTACAGAACTGAGCAAAGGCATGAAAGGGGAGATCACCCACGCTGCGAAGCTGGGAATCCCCATCAAGGTCTTCGATGACGAGCTGTATGTGCAGACCCGTAAGGTGGTGACGAAGGCCGGCGCTACCAAGCATTTAGTGACACTGGATCGGAATCATGCTGTTCTTGGTCTTGGTCAGGCTCTCATTGGGCCTGAGGAAGGCGGTGAAGTGCATGCGTAGATTCTCTGAATCCGTGGACCTTCGGTCCAGGAAAGAGATGACCGCGTACCTTCAGACCCATTTTCGATACTCCACCATGAACTCTTGGAATGGAGCGGATTCATATGCCCACAATCTGAAGATCTACAAACTGGGTTTGTGTTCTGAGATTGAAGATAAGCTTTATGATCTGCTCAATTTCCAGGAGTTTTTTGATTTCCTGCGGGAACTGATGGACGACTTTGCCCGTCGCCATCAGTACCGCTGGCAGGCAGGTATGAACGGACGAAGCGGAGGCTACCTGGTTCTCTATGAAGGAG
>JAFZFH010000048.1 GCA_017555965.1 Bacteroidales bacterium | reverse complement strand
TCGCGAGGGCCTCAAGTGTGGTATCTGCGGTGAGCACGGTGGTGATCCTGCATCAGTTGAGTTCTGCTTCCAGACTGGTCTCAACTATGTATCTTGCTCGCCATTCCGCGTTCCAATCGCTCGCCTCGCTGCTGCTCAGGCGCGACTGAAATATGAAAAGTAAGAAATTGAATATCAATAGATTAGGCGGTAAAGTTCTACAAATCAGGGCTTTACCGCCTTTTCTTTTACGTTCATTCTGACACGCTTTTCGGGCAGAATTTACGGATTACTCTAAACGAATACTTAGAGTAAGCGCAGGTTTCATTTAGAGCGGATTTAGAGAAATTTATATAAAACTATAAAAATATAAAAAGACATGACAACACTTGCAATCAGCGTTCAGAAGAAACGCAAAGACAATTTCTGGCCAGTCTATATAAGGGTAATCCACAACGGGGCTGTAGCGTACATAAAGACGGACAAGATGGTGCATGACTCCCATCTCGGCAAGGCTAAGGAAGTCCGCGATCCGTACATCACGCAGGAGCTCAACAGGAAAATCATCGGATACATGGACAGGCTCAACCGCAAAGACGCCAGCAGATGGACAGCCATGCAAATCGCCCAGTTCCTGAGAGAGGAAGACGAGGATGTCAGTTTCAGTGACTATGCAAGAAAGCATATAGCCCACATGTTCAACAACGGACAAGAGAGAACATCCCAGAACTACAAGCGCGCCGTCGATTCGCTCGAACTGTATGCCGGCACAACTAAAGTCATGTTCTCCACCCTTACCTCCGCTTTCCTGAACCAGTGGATAAAATCGCTTGAACACACAAAGCGAGCAAAAGAAATGTACCCTATATGTGTCAGGCAGATATTCAAGGCGGCTTATAAGGAACTGAACGACGAGGAAAACAACCTGATCCGCATCAAGTTCAACCCATGGATCAAAGTTGATATACCGCGAAGCGAACAGCCCGAACAACTTGCAATAACGCCGGAAGAATGCCGAGAGTTCTTCGCGGCTCCGCTACCCGTCAGTAAGTTTCTTTCACCGTTGCCTGAACTTGCCCGTGATGTAGTAAAGATGGTACTTTGTCTCGGAGGAATGAACACTGTTGACTTATATAATCTCAAGAAAGAAAACTATCATCACGGAGTCATACATTACAACCGTGCGAAAACAAAGAAATTCAGAGCCGATAAAGCTTACATGGAGATGCGAGTGCCACCTATCATAGCTCCGCTTTTTGAAAAATACAAAGCAGCAAAGAATGATGAATACCTGTTCAACTTCCATGAACGCCACTCAACATCGGACAGCTTTGGGGCTAATGTGAACAGCGGACTGAGGAAAATATGCGAAAGCATGGGAATCCCGAAAGAAGAATGGTACTGCGTATATACATTTCGCCACACTTGGGGAACTGTCGCTCAAAACGACTGCGGTGCTTCAATATCTGACGTTGCTTTCGGAATGAATCACTCTGCTGGTCATACTGTTACACGGGGATATATAAAGCTAAACTTTGAGCCTGCATGGGAACTCAATGAAAAGGTTATTGAACTGATTTTCTTCTCAAATACAAAGTCGCACAGGGCAAGTATGGAAACAATAGAAAAGCCAGCAGACTTGCAGCGCTTCTCCGCAAAGCATATGATGAAAGGTACAGCATTTTTCAAAGGCGTAAAACTTGGCGAAGTACAGGATACCGGATTCAACAACGTGGATGAAATCATTGCCGCTCTCATCCAGTTCATCCCTGATGATATTCCTGTCCGTTCTGCCGTGCAATTCAAAATAGAAAACCTTGATAAGAAACAGGTCAGCATACATGAACGCACCAAAGGAAAGGGATTCTAAAAATAAGCATAGCCGAAACGACATTTTTGCTTATTTGTACAAAACTGCACAGATTAAGCGCAAATTTCAGTGCTTATTTCACGCTTTTTGTACAAAACTGTACAGAAAGAGAGCCTCGCGATATTATTCGCAAGGCTCTTTCTTTTTTGGTCAAAAGTAGAATTTGCCAATTTTGACAAGTCTAAAACAGACAAAAGTAGATTATTCTTCTGGATCCTTGGAGAGCTCCACAAGTCTATCCTCTATTGTCTGTTCATGAACATCGACGCCAACCTCTGCGGTTATAGCCTGTTGCTTTGGTATAATGTATTGAGCGAACTTCTCTGCAACATACAATCTATCCTTGCCAGACTTTATCGCTTTGAAATCCTTTTCCATATCGCCTGATATGGCATAGTTGTTCAAAAGGTTGGCGATAGCCTCCTTTGTATCTGACGTAATCTTGTTGGGCGTGCCCTTCTGTCTGCCCCCTGTCTTTTTCCCTTTCATGCGTTAATACTTAAAAAGATACTGCGAAGATAAGCGCGTAATTTGGTCGCAGGATTTTAAGTATTAACAATTCAATTCATTGTCAGTATGATAGGCTCAATCATCGGCGCAGGAATGCAAGCCGCAGGATCAATCTTCGGCGGCATACAGGCCGCCAAAACTGCGAAGAAAATCAAAGAGAATATCGAAACGCAGAAGCGTGAAAACCAGAACTGGTACGACCGTCGGTATAATGAAGATGCCACGCAGCGCGCAGACGCGCAGAGGCTTCTCACAATGACCGAGGAAAGCATCAAGAAACGCAACAAGGCAGCCGCAGGAAGTGCTGCCGTCATGGGAGGTACAGCCGAAGCCGTTGCTGCAGAAAAGGCTGCAAACAACGCCGCACTTGCAGAAGCCACAAGTCAGATCGCAGCACAGGCAGACGCGCGCAAGGATAGCATCGAGGCAGCATATCAGGAAAAAGAAGCAGGATTCAATCAGCAGCTCAACCAAAATGAAGCGCAAAAAGCTCAGGCTATCTCCAGCGCTGTTCAGGGTCTTGCTACAGTAGGAAGTAACATCGCACAACTCGGATTCTAATCTATTGAGCTATGGCAGGAGAAAAAGGAACGTACGAAGCTATCCTCAATCAACAGGACGCCGAGGATACACAGAGCGGAGTCATGAAGACTACTTCATTCCAGAACGGAGGAACGGAAGAAAAGAAAGCCACTCCGCAGCTTTCGCAGCAGGAAGGAACCGTCAAGACCGTAGTGGCGCCGCAAGGGCAAGCCGAAACTGCGACGACAACCGCAGAGCCGAAGAGGCTGACTTATGTCGAAATGATGCAGCAAATGAATCCCTACAAGCCACCAACGGAAGAAGAGCTTGAAAAGGAAAGGAAGAAGCGCAAGACCGCTTCCATTGTTGCGGCTATCGGCGACGGTATAAGCGCAATGTCAAATCTGTACTTCACGACACAGGGCGCTCCCAGCATGTATAATGCAAAGGATTCGATGTCCGGCAAATTGCGCGAACGATGGGACAAAGTGGATGCAGAGCGCAAGAAGAATACAGCAGCTTATGTCTCTGCTTATATGCAGGCACAGCAGGCGGACGACGCAGTTGAGCGCGACGGCAGGAATTGGAAAAGACAGATCGAGCGCGATAAACTTGCAGACAAGCGATACGAAGACGAGCAGAGACGCATTGCAGAACGTCAGAAGATTGAGGATGAAAGATATGAAGCACGCACTAAGCAGGAGGCAGAGCGCTGGCAGAAGACATTTGACGAACAGGTAAGGCAGTTCAATGTTTCGTCTCAGCAGGCGGCTACAAGACTTAAGAATGAATCTGCGCGCCTTGCACGTGAAATGGCAAAGGATAAAGTTGCATTTGCTCTTGGAGAGGGAATGGGTAGTATTTCTATACCGAAAGATGCCCTTAATAATGCGAATATATCTTATGTATTCAACAAGCTGCCGGAGGCCGTCAGAAGTCAAATAAAGGGTGCTCCGATCAAAGGTAAGGACATCGCCGGTCAGGATATCATCGTAGGTTATCAAGATCCAACTCCTGAAGCAATGCTCATTGCTATCGGTGCAAATATCGAAGGTAACATTGATGCACAAAATGCGCTCCGTGAACTCGCAGGAGAGAAGCCTGTGCCAAAACCATCGCAGCCGACGTCGCAAAAGCCGTCCTATGATCCTGAGCAATATGATTATTACAGCAACGGACAGCAGAGTATTCAAGTACCTAAAGGCACACCGAAGCCCGTGGGATACAAGAAGCCTAACCCAATGAACTAATTAGAGACACATGAACGAGAATAAAAAAAGATTGTATGATGCCCTGTCGCAAGATTACGACTTGGGCACCTTCGAGCAATTCAGCGTAGATATAGACAATGAAGAAAAGAGAAAGAAGCTCTACAATGCTACGAGCAAGGACTACGACTTCGGCGATTTCGAGTCTTTCTCAAAGCAGCTCGGCTATGAGAAACAGGCTCCGGCAATCGAGACGACTAAACCTATTGTTGGCAAGCCTGTTGAGGCGGGAATACCGCAGGCTAAAGAAACCCCAGCACAGATAGCACCTGACAGCTCGTTCCCAATGTTTGGCGACGAACCAAACCCGTCCCTATATAAGAATAGAGAGGATTTCCTGCAGCAGACCAATCGCCAGCAGGTTGCAGAGCTTGCACCTAAGATTGATTCCTTGTTGAACGAAGCACAAGGTAGGCAGATTGCAAAGAAAGTGAACGACAGAAAGAAAGCAGCAGCAAAAGGCTTTTGGTCAAATCTATCACACGCCTTGGCAACATCGGGCGGAAGCCCCACAGGGCCCGCTGGCGGAGACATAGGACATAGTGAAGTTCCTCTTGATCAGGAAGACCTTGATATAGAGAAGAGTATCACCAACCTGAAAGTTGCGCAAAGGGCAATGACCAATGCTCAACGCATTATAGCCGAAGCTGATCACAATGCACAAGAGGGCTCTTTCGGTAAGTGGCTTGAAAGATCATTCGCAGGCGGAGCAGTCAGAGGATTCGGACAGAAAACATTTGACATAGAAAATTGGGATATGGGTATGTCCGAAATGGAAGACGCTTCTACCCTCTATGCAGCATTGAGAGCATACGACAACGGACAAAAGCTCACAGACGAACAGCAGGCTATGCTTGATGCAAAAGCCGTAGAATTGGCGACAAATGCCTATTTTGGGTCGCAGGTCGGAAGAGGATACAAAGCAGGGAAGGTAACTGCAGAAAGTATTCCTTTCATGATTGAAATGTGCATCAATCCCGCTGCCAGCATGGGTAAGTCCGCCCAGAGCCAACTCACAAGATATGCTATTGAAAGATTTGGCAAGCAGGCTATAAAGAAGAATGCTGGCAAACTCGCAGCCGCAAAGACGGCAACACGTGTTGCAGGTGACATAGCCGGTGCTGCAACAATGGCGGCGACCACAGGCTCCGTCAGAACACTTGCTGACGCAACAGAGCGTGCAGCAGGACATATTCAATTCGACACAGACGAGGACGGTCAGAGCGCTTTCGTAGGACACACAGAGGGAGACGATGTCGGCACGGCATTCGCTAAAGCATTTGCCGGAACTACGATAGAGAACTACTCCGAGATGGTCGGTAACTACTTCGCACCTGTGCTTGGCGTAGTCGGAAAGGGAGTAAGTAAAGGTCTTGACAAAATAGGACTCGGAAAGGTTAATCAGTTCATCGACGATGTCTCAATGAGCGATTTCGGCAAGCTCGTAGCCGACTTTGAAAAGCATTCGCAGTGGAACGGAGTCATAGGCGAATATGCGGAAGAGGTTGTTGGAAACATTATGAATTCCATTGTTGTAGGAGATATGACTTTTGACGCAGCCGAGGGAACCGGAGTATTCAATCTGGATCAAAATATAGATACATTCCTTGGCGTAGCCCTTCTCGGTGGCACAATCAGCTCAGCAAAGACACTTGGCTATGTAGGTGGCAAATATATCAATAAGCGAAAGATGAACAGCGCGGACTCTGCCGGCTCAGCTTTGTTCGGCGAAGAGGAATGGAAGCCTATTCACGACGTGCTTTATGCAGGAACAGAAGAGGCGACGCCATTCCTTGTGGACATCATGACAAACCATGACATAACAGAAGACAAGAAACGTGCAGTTCTCGACTACGCTGCAGCTGTTCAGAAATACAAAGGCGCTCAGAAAGGCGACGAGAAAAAGCACATGGAAAACCCAAACAGCGTCGAAACTGATCTTGAGACTTCATTCGATAACGGATATGATCTATCAGAGCCGCAGGAACTCAACGATGCAAAGAATATGTATGAACGACAGAAAGACATCATCCGTTTGCAATTCGGCCTTGAAGACGATGCAGATGTCGATGCGCATATAGGCAATCCAGTAGCATACATAGAAAAACTTATTGAAAACGGCGCTCATGACAACTTCATAGGCTGGGTAATGGATTACGCCAACGCGAAAGCAACCTACGAAGGTATGATTCAGCATGTCAAAGACGATATTGCAAGCAGGGTTGAGGCAAGCAATCGACAGATAGACTCGCACGTACACCATGACGGATTTATCCACCCTGCTACGCTAACAACTGACAGGAAGGTATACGTTGTGAACGGCAACATCGCAATGCAGGAAGACGGCAAGACCGTTGATCGCAGCAACGCCGACGAGAGTATCATTATTCGTGATGCAGAAACCGGAAAACTGGAATTCGCAAGTCCATATGATTTCTTGAGCATAGACGATGCTGTCGATGCGACACAGGAAAAGGAGGCGATGAGACAGCAGATCATGCAGACATACGCACAGGAAGCAGCCAATAAGATTGACGGCATTTTGCCTTTTAATCTTGGCGACGTATATAATGGCATTGACGAGCAGGGAATTCCGCACACTATTACTATTGTCACAGATGTAAACGGTGTACATGATAACGGAGACGGCACCGTTAACGTAATCATAGATGCAACCCCTGCCACGCTTCCTAAAGAGCAGGTGCAGACTATGACGAATGCATCTAACCTTGCACGACTATCAGAGTATGAGAAACAAAAGGAAGCAAAGAAAGAAGCTGCAATAGCCCAGCAAAATCAGCCAACAAAGCGTATTTATGAATTTAATGACCAGATAACAATTCGCAACGAAAATGGAGAGCCTGTAAGAGGGCAGATAACCGCTCCTTTCAATGAAGCTGATGGAAAATACGAAGTCTATACAGAGCAACCAATCAACGGCAATCGTGTAAATCTTCTCACTCCGGAAGAGCTCGATACAATCATTGTTCAGCACAACGGAGAAGATATAGAGGCGGCAGAGCCGATGTCAGTAAAAGAAACATCCAGCACCGCAGATAAGGCAGATGAACCGCAGAGCGCGATATCGCGTATTCCTGTAAATGAGCATGGAGACCAGATTTTTGAACAGGCGCCTATCGAAGACAGCTGGGCAGCACTCGTTGAAATGAACGAGGGTGACGAAGCAGAAGCTATCGACACAGCACAGATCATGGCTAACAATGCCAAGAGAGAGCTTGACAAAGCCATGAAGCAGAAACCGAAAGGCGGAAGCAGTGTTAGCGAGATCCAGCAGGCTAAGGCAGCGCAGAAAGCCAACATAAAGCGCTTGCAGGAGCAGGTTAATTACTGGAACAACGTGGCAGGATATAAGGCTGCGCAGGAAAAGGCAGCCGAGGAAGAGGCGAAGAGGCAAAGAAATCTCCGTCTCGCGGAGGCACGCAGAATCCAGCAGCAGAAAGGAAGATACTCTGAGGAAGACAAGGCTCTCGGAGATTACCTCGACTTCCGTGATTACGTGATGCGTACACTTGCAAGGGGCGGCATGAAACTCAAATGGTCCGACGATTCAAACGGCGTATCGAAAGGACTCGCAGGACATTTGGGATTCAAGGGCAACCAAAGCGAAATGGCAAAGAGGATATGGATGCTCAACAATGAAGAGGGCATGTATCCTCAGGCAGCAGCAGAAGCACTATTGCAGGGATACGCAGAGACATTCGGGGCTACCGACGGATATGCAGAAGATGTCACCAATGTTTCATCTATGGATGCCCTGAGCGAGCTTCTCGATGTAGTCCTGACCCATGGAAACTCCCATAGAGGAATGTTTGAGGCGGCGGCAGAAAGGCGCAACGAAATCGAGCGCGATATGGACGATTACGCTGAAGGACTCATGCAGCATAATCTCGAAATGGAAGCAGAGGCACACGGCATGACTACTGACGAATGGCAGTCATACCTCGACAGCTTCTCTATCTACATGCAGGAAGCTGACAATATGGCGGACGAAGAATTTAATAGTATATTTGTAGAACTTTATCAACAGCAGGATTATGACAACGGTAGAGCAGGCGATGGCGTTCGCCACACAATACATGAAGGACAAAGACCCGAAAACAGAGATACGGACAGCTCTGAAATGGTGCATGGAGAAGAACCTGATTACTCAGGAGCAGTTTACCAAAGCGCAGAAGAGCAGGAAGAACCTCCGATCTTTGAGCAATCGGGCTTTAGCCATGTACCTCCGACAGAAACAATTGGAGAGTATGAAGAAATAGGCGACCTGCCGGAAGCATACGAACAGCAAACACACGAACACCATGCAGAAAAAACAGCAGCAGCCGTTGGATCAGATAATGATGAGCAACGGGAAGCAGACGGCACAGGAGTGGCTCATGACTCAACCGGAAAAGTATCACGAACTGGCGACAGAGGCGATATACGAATGTTTGAAGAAGGGCTGGCCGCTCAACATAATGACAATTCAGAGTACAGCGAGAGAGATCGACGCGAAGCGGAATCCAAAAGGCTGGTAAGCATCGCGAAGCGAAACGGAATGTTTGTTCCTCATGAGGAAACAAGACAATTCGGAGAGAAGCATCCAAAGCGCACAGGCGAAAGCGTTGTCTATATTGACAGCGAAGCTGAGAGGGTTATAAAAGTCAAAGATCCTTATGCCAAATCAGCAATGAAAGCCGGTGTAGAAGCGGAAGATGCAATCTATGAGCACATTATTCATAATCTCCTGTTTCCAGAAACGGCTTACACATTCGAGGGTATCAGCGAACAGTTTGGCGAGGTACGTATTATTCTTTCGCAAGACTTAATCACCACCTACGGGCAGCCAACAAAAGAGCAGATCACCGAAGCCCTTGCCGCACGTGGACTTCAGCCAGAAACAAAATACTCATTCGGTAACGACCTCGTATCAGTAACTGATGTAGAGGGCGATAATGCGCTGCTTGGAGAGGACGGGACTGTGTACTTCATTGACCCTATAATCAGATTCAAGAAGCCCGTAAAGCAGCTAATAGACCTTTTGAGTATAGCAAAAGCAAGGACAGAAGTCAACACAAACCCAACCGAAGCACAGAAAGAGGCTGGAAATTACCGCATGGGGCATGTCAAGATTGATGGCCTTGACATCACTATTGAAAATCCAAAAGGCAGCATCCGCCGAGGTACCAGCAAGACCGGCAAGAAATGGGAAACGGAAATGGCCAACGATTATGGCTATATAAAAGGGTCACAGTCCATCGATGGCGATCATATCGACATATTCCTATCCGACAACCCTACTGAAGGAAATGTTTATGTAATAGACCAAATCAACCCTGACACTCAGCAATTTGACGAACATAAGGTAATGTATGGCTTTAACTCCGCAGAAAAAGCGGAAGCGGCTTATCTTGCCAACTACGAAAAAGGCTGGAAAGGATTAGGCACTATTACCGAAGTCAGCAAAGACGAATTCAAGAAATGGCTTGAATCTTCCCACAGGAAGACAAAGCCTTTCAGCGAATATAAAAACATCAAAGCGACAGCGGGACAGAATGCGGGAGAGGATAGCAATGAGCACCTGTTCAATCTTGCAGATTGGCATGAGGGAGACATCGTCAAGGATTATTACACAAAGGTTCTGTATCGCATCAAGAAGCATAGCCGCAATGGCGTTACCACTATTGCAGAAATTGACTTTGATGGCACCGAGGTCTCTACCAAGACTATGAACTCATATAACAATCGCAGATATGAGCTGGTAGATACTGACCAACGTACATATACAGCTCCGGATAAGACAGACTCCGAGAGAGAGAGCGGTATTACGCTCAGTCAGATTCAGGCAGCAATTCGACCTGTGACAAATGAAATCGTCAAAGGAATCACTCTGAAAAGACGTGGCGAACTTTATGACGAGCTCATGCGTACTCTCCCTGACGACATGATAGAGGCTATCATGAATGTTCGCGGATCAATCAACGTCGATGCCACTTATGCAGCAAAGAAGGAACATGAACGACGTTTGAAAGAACATCATTCCGTTCTCAAAAGCGACGAATCTGTTCCCGAAGCAGTCAAAAGTGTTCCAAAAGCAGCGGTTTCTGTTCTAAATCAGGGCTATTCTGTTGAGCCAGCACAGTACACAACCAAGAGAGGAAAAGTTCTTGACATGCACCTTGTTAAGTTCGACGAGGAACTCCGCGAGGGAGTGAAGCGTGTCGTCAAAGGATATGCGAAAGAGCTGAAAGGCTGGTGGGACAAGGAGAAGGGCGGATTCATGATGCGAAGCGAAGAGGACGCGAAGAAGCTTGCAGATTACGCTTTAGATGCACAGGCGCAAGAGCCAGTGTCAATGGCTGACCTCCTTTCTGTAACAGACGGAGATGTGGCGTTCATTCAGCCCAAAAAAGCAGAGGAGCCGACTGTCAATACAGAAGAAAAGACGCCAAAATGGAGATACACTGTTTCTGTTGACAGAAGATCAGGATACACAGCTATCTCGCGCGAGGACGTGAGCGGAATCTACCCTATCGGCGATGATCACTTCAACTACTCTGCCAACACTCCGGAAGAAATGCTTGACATTCTCCGAAATCCTCTGAATGGCATGCAGGATGCGCTCAAAGAGGTTGAGGCGGCTCTGGAAAACAGAATCAAGATTCGCGAGTTTGACAGGATCATCCGCGAAGATGGAGGCTTCAATGGATTCAAGGTTGGCGAAAAAGTAATGTATCAGGGCAAGGAAGTGGCAATCCATGACTTTGAAGAATACGGAGACCATAGACCGGTGCTTGATACAGGACTCGCCCCTATTCTCTATGTCGTAGGCAACTGGGATGAAGTATCAAAAATCGACACACCGCCGATCAAGCCGAAGAGGGTTAACGTTGAAAGCCTGCTCGGAGAGCTTAAGGAAAAGGGAGAAGCCAAGTTGAGCGACCACACCGAAGACAAGCAGGCAGAGTTAGTGTTGTCTTCATTCGGTCAGGAGCTAACAACCAAGGACGGAAAGCAGAAAATCCGTATAAAGCAGACTGACGGGACAAAGCGCACCGCAGTTGTCGATGTGAACACCACAAGTGTGGGCGGAGAGAATCTGCAAATGTCATTTGAAGATGTTGCGGAGATTCTTCAGAGTGAGAACTGGGAAGCTCCGAAGCCAAACCCAAGCGGAAACAAGCTTGTGACTGATGAAAGGTATGCTGAATTGCGCGAACGCATGAGAAAGAAACTCGGCGGACAGATGAACATGGGCATTGATCCGGAGATTCTTGCTATCGGTACAGAAATGGCGGTTTACCATATCGAAAAGGGTGCAAGGAAATTCATTGACTATGCAAAGAATATGATTGAGGATTTGGGCGACATGATTCGCCCATACCTCAAGGCATTCTACAACGGCGCAAGGGAGCTTCCGGAGATGACAGACAGTGGTCTTGCAGATGAAATGACGCCATACGACGAGGTTCGCGCATTCGATTTGTCAAGTTTTGGCAAATCGTCACCAGACGCCTTTGCTGCCGCAGAGCAGGTAGTCAAAGAGCAGGAAGTGGAGCAACAGGCAGAGATAGCTGCTGAAACAATAAAGAAAGCACGGCCAGCAAGCAATAAGTCAAAGAAAAATGATGTAACTTCACAGCCGGAGTCAGCAGGTTTATTTGACGAAGCTTTTGCAGAAGCAGACAATGCCGAAATTGAGGCACAGCGACGATTTGCGCAGACCGTCACCTCCGACATGCTCACAGCGCTTGACAATGACGTCAAGCCATACAGAAGCATTCTCGACATAAGGAAGAGAGCAAGTGGCGTCGGAATGGAAGTTGACAATGAGGGAAGAAGTGACATCCTTTTACAGGAACTTGTCGAGGACGGTCTTGTAAGAGCTGCAAGAACAATCATAGGCAAGCATGGAAGAGTTAGTAGAAAATCATTCGACCTTATCTGTAAGCTCTATGAAATGCAGCCAACGATTGCAGCAAGAAGCAGCAATCGCATAAAGATGCAGCAGTATTCGACGCCTCTCCCAATGGCATGGGTGGCAAATCGCTTTGCGATGGCTAACAAGTCAGACGGAAAGGTGCTGGAGCCTACGGCAGGAAACGGAATGCTTGTATTTACTGTTCCAGTTGAACAGGTACATGCAAACGAACTTGATGAAACAAGGCTTGCCAACCTCAGAGAGCAAGGATTCGCGCAAGTGACACAGCATGACGCCGTAGAACCATTCGAGGGCGGAAAGCAGTATGACGTTGTTATTGCTAATCCTCCTTTCGGCAAGAGAGAGGCAATAGAATACGATGGAAAGATGATCGGCGGACTCGACCCGCAGATCACTCTGAACGCTCTCTCAAGCATGAAAGACGACGGAAGAGCTGCTATCATAATCGGTGGCAACATGGAGTATGCGAGCAACGGCGCGATAAAAGGCATGAAAGCATTCTTCACGTACCTGTATGATCACTACAACGTGAAAGGCGTCGTAGATATGGACGGTAGAATGTACGCAAGGCAGGGTACAACATTCCCGACAAGAATGATTCTTATCGAGGGCAGAAGAAGCGAGGAAGAGCGTGCACAGACCGCCGTATATCCTCCTGTGGAGGGCGCGGCAATCCGAAAGGCTGAAAGCTTTGACGAGCTCTATGATATCATAGATGTATTACTCAAATCTAACGATAAGACAAATGGAACAGAAATTTTACGTAGCCAAGGAGGGCGACCTCAACCTGACACTGACGGATCACGACGGAATACTGACGGAGCAGGACATAATAGACAACCTGCGAAGGATGATGAGGGTACAAGCAGAGCAGGAGGGCGAGGAAGAGCCGGATTGGAGAGAGACGCTCAGGAACGCCAGAAGCCTGTACTGGGAGAACGAAGACAGAATGTTGCAGCTGGCAAGACCGGGAACAGAGCTGGTACCGCTGGAGAGCCTCGAAATGTCGGAGGAAGACCTGAACAACGAGCTGTGGGAAATGGGACTCAGCCAGTGGATGGACTGGACGTTCAACCAAGCAGACTGGGATTAAAGCAAGAGTCCAAGAAACGCGGACTTTCTGAAGAAAAGCTGCCGTATAGACCGCACAACACAGCATTTAGCCTTGAAAGCGTAGCCCCTGCCGCTATGGTTGAGGCTATGGATAACGTGCTTACGCAGATTGAAGCCAAGCACGGAAGTATTGACGAATTCGTAAAGAACGAGCTCGGATATGAGACTCTTTCTGAAACCCACTTAGCGCTTGCTGCTGAACAGATGGATAGCGTAGCAATGGCTATCTATCAGATGAAGCAAGGTCAGGCACTTATTATCGGAGACCAAACAGGAGTCGGCAAGGGACGACAGATGGCTGCGCTTATCCGCTGGGCTGTAAGGCGCGGAGAAAAACCTATCTTCATTACACAGAAAGCAGACCTATTCTCTGATATTTATCGCGACTTGGTAGATATCGGAAGTGGAGACCTTGTGCCATTTATTTTCAACTCCCCTTCTGCAAAAGAGAATAAGGGAGAGATGGTTGACGTAAACGGAAACATCGTTTATAAAGGTCTTTCGGATGCTGCTATGAAAAAGGTCATGGAGTCAGGTGTTCTCCCAGACGAATACGACTTTGCTGTATTAACATACTCTCAGGTAAACACCGGCGACGCAGTCAGCCAGCAAGAAGCTGACAATGCAGCAAAATCTGCAGGTCGCAGAGCGAAAAAGAGTAAGAGTGCAAAAGAAGGAAAGGCTACTCCTAAAGCAACATTCCTGCGTTCGATTGCAGAAAACAATTACATCTTCCTTGACGAAAGTCATACGGCGGCAGGATCCAGCAACACCGGAATGTATCTACAGAGCATCATCCGCAGCGCAAAAGCCGTAACCTTTGCCAGCGCAACGTTTGCAAAACGCCCTGACACAATGCCACTATACGCCATTCGCACTGCTATGAGTCAGGCTAAAGTAGAGCCTGACAAGCTTATAAGCATTATTGAAAAGGGCGGAGTCACATTGCAGGAAATCATGAGTAGGGAGCTCACAAACGCTGGACAGATGGTACGCAGAGAGCGCGACATGGCTGGCGTCGTTACCGACTGGAAGACCATCAATGATCCTGAGACCGTAAGACGTGCAAGGGAGAATTACGACAGCACTATCGCTGCCTTCAATGCCATCATTAAGTTCCAAGAGGACTATGTGAAGCCTATGATTGCAAATCTTGATGCTGAGCTTGCTGTATATGCAGAAAGCGCCGGAATCAAGAGAGGAACAAATAAGCTTGGCGTAGAAAATGTGCCATTTGCAAGCAAGACGTATAATTACACCAAGCAGCTCATGCTTGCGCTCAAAGTAGAAGCTATTGCCAATGAAGTCGAGGCTGAAATCAAAGCCGGCAGGCACCCTGTAATAGCCTTGGAAAGCACAATGGAAAGCAATATCAAGGACTACACCGTAGGTGAGGTGATATCTGAACCAACATTCAGCGCAAGCCTGCTGAGGGGACTTGATACCGTAATGCAATACACCGTAAAAGACGAGAACGGCAAAGAGCGTCACGAGCGCTATACGCCATCGCAGCTCGGAAGCGCTGGTGAGAAAGCATACTACGAGCTTCAGGAATTTATCAAGCAAAGCACCACCGGTATATTTATAAGCCCACTCGACGCTATTATTGAGAGACTGAGAGAAAAGGGCTACAAGGTAGGTGAGCTCACTGGTCGCGACATGTATGTAGAACACGACGATTCTGGAAGAGTCGTAGTAAGGAAGAGGACGGATAAAGATAAAAAGAGGATGCAGAGAGACTTCAACAGCGGGAAACTCGATGTCCTTATCCTCAACAAATCAGCCTCAACTGGTATCAGTTTGCATGCATCCGAGAAGTTCAGTGATCAGCGCCAGCGTTCAATGATTATCGCTCAGCCTTTGAGTGACATCAACGACTATATGCAGATGATAGGACGCATTGACCGCACAGGACAGGTTCATAGAGGATACTACATAAACCTCGGATTGCCTGTCCCAGCTGAAAACCGCTTCCTTATGATGCTCTCAACAAAGCTGAAATCTCTGAATGCTAACACTACTACATCACAGGACAGCGAGAGTAATGATGTGGAGGCTCCTGACCTTCTTAATAAGTATGGAAGTCAAGTTGTCGTTGAGTACTTGCGAGACAACATTGACATATACGAAAAAATGGGCGCCCCACTCAAGAAGGGAGCTCAGGGAGGAGGCAGCGTTTCATCCAATGACCTTGATGAATACAAGGCACAAGAGGATGATGCACGCAGAGTGACAGGATATGTAGCCCTTCTGACGACAAAAGAGCAGGAAGACTTCTACGACGATGTCGTAAGAAGATACAATGAGCTAATCAAATATCTCAACGACACCGGAAACAACGACCTTAAGATTACCGTCATGCCGCTAAAGGCAAAGACGATCGAGAGGCGCGTATCCTCAGAAGGTATTGACCCTAACGGCGACAACCCTTTTGCACGCAACTCTTTTGTAGAAAGGGTGGAAATGGACGTACTGCGCAAGCCAATGAAGGCAGAAGAAGTACGAAAGACCATTGAGCAGGTAAACAAAAGCATGAACCCTGACGACTACCGCCAGACAATTATTGATACAATCCTAACGGAAGATGAGGCAAGACTTGCCGCCGAAGACCGCAGATACGAAAAAGCAAAAGAGAAAGCAGCTGAGGACATCGCAAAGCAAGCGGAAAAGATAAACCGCCAGCAGAAACGCAGTGAGGAAGAAAAGCTGACTGCTATTGCAAGCTACACTCAGGAAACTAACGACAAGATCGAGGAAAAGCATAGCGACAATATCGCAAGAATCAACGCAAATAGCGATCAGCTGATGCGCAGACTCAGAATGTTTTCAGTGGGCAGATCATACCTCGTTCCTGAGAACCTTGAATCAATGATATTCGATTTTGCTTCACCTGCTATCTTCTGCGGATACAAGGCGAAAGAGAGCAAGATTACAGCATCTACAACTTTTGCAGTCTTCGCAACGCTTGACGGACGCAGGCGCGTGGAGGTTAAGTTATCACAGATAGGAGCGCTTGACAGTATCAAAAGAACGACCGACTTGAACTGGGATACAGCGCAGAATACAACCCTTGAAAACTGGGACAGTCAAATACCTAACGAGACTCGCAAAGAAGGCTATATTATGACTGGAAACATCCTTCAGGCAATTGCTGACACACAAGACGAGTATGGTGGCTATCCGGGGCAGCTTATCAGCTATACTGACATCGACGGAAATATTCATGACGGTATTCTAATGCCTGACAAATGGAACGCTTCAATGCTAAAGACAAGCGGCGCTCCCCTGATAAGTCTTTTGAGGCAGATCAAGAATTTCACTCCTGTTGAAAGCCACGATGGCAAGGTTATGATTTCAGGCAGCAAATGGGCTGAAATGTTCTACCTCACCGTGCCGAAGACAAAAAAGGATGGAGCTAAATTCTTTGAAAACAAGGCTATATTGAAAGCCGTCCACAGTCATGGCTTCTATCCTTATCGCGGTCAGTTGAGGGCTGATATTACTATCGACAATATCGAGACAGTTGTTAAGGAACTCTCAAAGCTGGGCGTAAAGGTCAAGGAAGAGCCGGAGCAAGACAATAACAGGTATCGCGATAGCGAAGAAAACAACTCGCATTCGTTCTCTCCATCCGAAATCGCCGGTATGGAAACCCCTATACTACACAGCAAGGGCTCATTCAAAAACTTCAACGAAGCAGAAAAGTGGGCGCGGACAAATTTGCAAGGCAAGTCAGAAATAAACGAGTTTACAGGCGAGAGAATCAGCATTGGCAGAGACTCGGTAGATAAGATGCTGAGCAAGAAAGCCCATGAACAAAGTGTCTCTATTCCTGTGCATCTTGCAGCTCTACAATCTGTGCTCGATTTCATCCGCACTGGCATCCCTGCCGAGATTCATGCAGACAAAAAGGGAGGCGACTTCGATATTATGAGGTTATATAATGCCTTTGAAACAGAAGGTGTGCTTTACCGCGTAAAATCAACCGTAAAAAGGGTAAGGCAGGGGGATAAGTATTATACCTACGAGGTGCAAGAAATGGAACTGATAGAAGAACGCCAGTCAAGCTGGAAGGGAGAGGGAGAAACTCCAAATAACCCCGATAGTTCTATCAATTCCATTACAGGTGCAAAGTTATTAAAAGGCGTTAAGAAAACAAATAGCGAATCACTTATTTTGCCGGAAGAAGCTGAAAACGAGAGGTATAGAATCCGCGAAAACGAGCCGCCTGTAAATACTGGTATCGGATACAAAGTATTCTATCTTAAGAACGGCAAGCTATACCCACCAATGGTGGCAAATCCTGAGGGAGCCGATACCCCTACCGGAGTATGGCTCGACGCTGATGCAGCGCCTGTATCTGGACAGTCAAAGACAGGCAGACCACAAGTGAAGGCAGGCGGTAAAGGAACGCAGGGAGGCGGCGGACAACTTTCGTATCGTCCGGGCTGGCACTTGGGGGAGATTCCATATGCACTTCAGTTCAATAGACTTGATTCTGAGACAGGAGAAAGAGAGCTGTTCCCTAAGGATTTCGTATGGGCAGAGGTGGAATATGCCAACGATGTGGACTACCAGCAGGAGGCTATGAGCTACGGCTATACCGAAAACGGAAATTTCCGCCACTCATACGCAGGACTCCCAAGAGTACCTGAGAACGGAGCATACACATACAGAACAAATCCGAATCCGGAAACTGACCCGTGGATCATAACCGGAGCCATGAAGGTAAACAGGCTCCTTACTCCTACGGAGGTTGACGAAATTGTAAAAGAGGCAGGAAGAGAGCCGCAGAAACGACAGAAAGGCGCCATTACTGACGAGCAGATCGAAAAGCTGAACGACGAAATACTAAGAAGGAACGCAAGCACCCCTGAAGGAATGGCGGAAGCAGCCAACAGACTCGGAGATTCCCTCGGAGTTAAAGTCCGAATCGTATCTAATGCTAATGAGCTTACAAGCGACAATGCAAGCAAGCAAAAACGCATGAGGCGGTCAAAAGGATGGTTTGACACAGACAGCAAGGAAATTGTAATAGTCTTGCCGAACAACCATAGCGTGGCTGACATTGAATCAACTGTCATGCATGAAGTCGTAGGACACATGGGTCTGAGGGCGCTTGTTGGGTCAAAGAACTTTAACGATTTCCTCGACGCCATATTCCGCTACGTTTCAGAAGATACAAGAAGAAAGATTGTTGAACTCTCAAAGTCTCGAAACTGGGACACAAGAGAGGCAACCGAGGAATACATCGCACAACTTGCCGAAGCGGGATTCAAAGACCGCGAAAGCAGGAATATCTGGGAGATGATACGCGACTTCTTTGCGGACATGTTGAGCAAAGCCAAGATTGCGCTTGGCTACCACCTCAACGACAACGACCTGCGATATATGCTCTGGAGAAGCTATCAGATGCAGAAGTCACATGGTGCAGCTGCCGTTGCCGAGGATGTTGTAATGAGACATAAGCTCGGCATCGGAGAACTTCGATTCAGAGATAGCGGCCCAACGCCTACATCGTCAGGGCTGGCAAGAAGCATCTATGAGGATGCCGTGCGCATTACGAATAAGGAGGGTAAGAAAACAAGGACTGCCAATATAAAGCACAGACTGAGAGAAAGTTATCAGGACAGCATGCTTGCATTGAAAAAGTTACAGGAGGCTATTGTAGCAGAAACCGGCAAGACTATATCCCACAACGAGAACGCATACATAGCGGAAAACCGCATGAGTTCGCAGAACAGAGGACAGGCGGAAGTTTACATGAGAGACTTCTATAAGCCACTGCAGGATGCCGTAGCTGAACTTACAAAGCAGGGCGCTACTTACGAAGACATTGTAAAGTACCTTATTGCAAAGCATGGTCTGGAGCGAAACCTCGTATTCTCGAAGAGAGACGCGGAAGCAGAAGGCGGAACATGGGACGGAAGCGTCAGCGAAGACTATTCGGGATTAACCGACCTTACTGGAAGCAAGGACAATTTCACAGACCTCGCCGAGGATATGGTAAATTCGTTTGAAAGCAGCTTCAACACGACAGACCTATGGAGCAGGATCAATGCAGCAACTAAAGAGACTTTGCGCAAAAGCTACGAAAGCGGGCTTATGACAAAAGAGACCTACAAAAAGGTGCGTGACATGTTCCAGAACTACATTCCATTACGCGGCTGGGATGCCGATGTAGCGGCTAATGAGTATGAGTACTTATCAAGCAGTCGCCCAAAACTATCCCCTGCGCTCAAAGCAGCGGAAGGAAGAAAGAGTATTGCTGACGATCCTATAGCCACAATAGGATACATGGCAGAGAGCTCTATTATTCAGGGCAACCGCAATCTAATGAAGCAGAAACTGCTGAATTTTGTTCTTAATAACCCTACAAGCCTTGCAACCGTTAGCGAGCAGTGGTACGTCCTTGATGCTGCTACCGGAAACTGGGAAGCGCGCAATCCGAAGATTCCTGAGGACGCTACCGCAGACCAAGTATCTGACATTGTAGAGCAGTTCGAGGCAGATATGGAAGCTCTTAAAGCAACCAAGCAGGCGACAAAGGTGCGCGATGGACTGAGACTTGGCAAGCATGTGACAGCATACGAAGGTCAGGAGCACTGCATCCGCGTGAAGAGAGGTGGCAAGGAGTTCTGCATATACATCAATGGCAATCCGAGGGCAGCGCAGGCTGTCAACGGATTGACCAATCCTGACGCATCCGACAGCAGTCTTCGCAGATGGGCACAGGCTGTAAAGAGCTTCATGGCGCGCATGTTCACATCAAAGAACCCTGCATTTGTCATTACCAACTTATTCCGAGATGTCATTTGGGCAGGAACCGCTGTGTCAGTCAAGGAAGACAAGGACTATGCAAGGCAGTACACCAAGAATATCGGTGGTGCTTTCATAAAGGTTAAACTCCCTGTACTGCTCTATAAGTTCAAACACTGCACGCTCGACATGGGCAACGAGACAGAAAGATACTTCGACGAGTTCATCCGTAACGGCGGAGAGACAGGATTCACAGAGCTCAATACCGTAGAGGACTACAAGCGCGACATCGAGCGTTTTCTGAAAGAAGCAAATGCTAACGGAGTAGCCAAGATACCTCAAAAAACATGGAGAGGACTTTGGAATGGAATTGAGTTCATGAATAGATGTGCTGAGGATACTACAAGATTCATGGTGTACATGACTTCAAGGCAGATGGGTAGAAGTGTTGCCGATAGTGTGTACGACGCAAAGGAGATCACCGTAAACTTCAACAAGAAAGGAAGCGGCGGCTTCGGTTCAAGCGTGATGAACTTCGCCTACATCTTCTTCAACGCCACCATCCAGAGCCTTGCGAACTTCGGTAAGATGCTGTACCACCATCCGGTAAAGACTACAATGGCTCTATCAACGTTCACAATGGCAGGAATGCTCACACCTCTGCTTGCGGTAGCAATGCAGGCGATGTTTGGCGACGACGATGAAAACAGCTATTGGGATTTGCCGGAATGGGTACGCAGGAATAACCTTGTATTCTTTGTTCCATGGAGCAAGAACGGATACTTTACAATTCCTCTACCTCACGAACTTCGTCCATTCTTCGGTATGGGAGAGCTTGCATTCTCATGCCTTGCGGGCAAGGAGGAGGCGGAAGACGCAATAGGAAAGGCTGTTCAGGGATTTTCAGGACTTCTCCCTCTTGATTATACTGGCAACGCGGGCAATATAGCCGTCAACTTTACGCCGACCATTGCTCAGCCATTCGCGCAGATCGTCGTCAATAAGGATTACTTCGGAAAGCCTATCTACAAGAAGAATGACTACAACAAGCTGGATCCGGAATGGACAAAAGCCTACAAGGGCACAAGCGCTTTGCTCGTCAATGCCACAAAATGGCTTAATGACATCACCGGAGGCGACAACGTGAAGAGTGGTGTAATAGACCTCAATCCGGCACTGATTGAACATCTGTTCGAAAGTTACCTCGGAGGTGTTGGCAAGACCCTGAACAAAGGCGCAAAGACCTTTTCAATGCTATGGAATGAAGACATGAGAGAATGGCGAAACGTGCCTATCGCAAGCAGCTTCTATCAGGAAGCAGAAGAACGCACGACCGGCAGCCAGCTCAACAGAGAGTACTTCGACTACAAGGAAGATCATGACGAAATTGAGCACAGGATCAGCGGGTATAAGAAGCAGATCAAGATGGGAGCTATGGAGTATGCGGAAATCCTTAACGGCTTCATGCAAACACCGGAGTTCAAGAGATATGTTGAACTGAAAGGATACGTTAACGCCGTCAGCAAGCTGAATTCAAACCTGAAATACGCAGACAAAACCCAGAGGGAAGAAATCGAACAACGCATATCTGAAATCAAGCAGATGCTTGTAGATGAACTCCATAAGGATGAAGAGTAATAAATAAAATGTAACGGTGTCCGTGGCAACATACCTTTGTTGCGGACACCATTATACCGCTATGAAACAGGAAAGACTTATACCATTGAGCCGTATCAGCAGGCAACCTGAAATGGATACGGTTGAAGCCTCGAAGAAATACGAGGGGCGCAGGGCGTTTGAAATCCTTATGGAAGCCCAGCAGCACTGGTCTAACATGAGCGAGTTTCGCAAAGAAAGAGATCGAAACAAGAAATACGCTTATGGCAAGCAGTGGGACGACATTGTCGTTGTGGACGGAAAGACAATGAAGGAAGAGGAATATATAAAGAGTCAGGGCAACGTGCCGTTGAAAAACAATCTCATCCGCAGACTTGTCAAGTCCGTTCTCGGAGTGTACCGCAGCCAATCTAAAGAACCTATATGCATAGCGCGAGACAGGGATGAGCAGAAACTTGGCGAGACCATGAGCACTATACTGCAATGTAATATGCAGCTCAATCGAATGTCAAGGATGCACGCAAGGTCAATGGAAGAATTTATGATCAGCGCGCTTATCGTCCATAAGAAGTGGTTCGGATGGAGAAATGACAAGTGTGATTGCTGGACGGACTACGTTCAGCCAAATAATTTCTTCATCGACAATTATATGAGAGACTTCCGCGGCTGGGACGTCAGCTTCCTCGGAGAAGTGCATGACGTCAGCTTTGACACTATTTGTCAGGAGTTCGCTCAATCCCCAGCGGATTACGAGAAGCTGCGCCGCATTTATTCGCTTGCCAACAACAGGCGGTATATGGTAGGATATTGCGAGCAGTTCGGAACAAGCAGCCTTAAGAACATAGACTTCCTATTTACCCCAGACCCGAATAGGTGCCGCGTCATTGAGGTATGGAGAAAGGAGGCAAAGCCGCGATACTACTGTCATGACTACAACAACGGAGACTACTACAAGATTGACATTGAAGATTATGACGAAATGGTGGTAGCCGTCAATGAAGACAGACTCCGCAGAGGAATGGAAGCGGGAATGGCGCGCGAGGAAATCCCGCTCATAAAGGCTGAGTGGAAGATAGATTCATATTGGTACTTCTATTATCTCACCCCGTTCGGAGACATCCTGAAGGAGGGAGAAACGCCGTATGAACACGGCAGTCACCCGTACGTATTCCAAGCATACCCATTCATCGACGGAGAGATTCACAGCTTCGTCAATGACGTAATAGATCAGCAGAGGTACACCAACCGTCTGATAACAATGTACGACTGGATCATGAGGGCAAGTGCAAAGGGAGTCTTGCTATTCCCAGAAGAATACTTGCCAGAAGGTATGACAATAGAAGACATCGCCGACGAATGGAGCAGATTTAACGGCGTCATTATGATCAAGGCAAGAAAAGCAGGCGTACCGCTGCCTCAACAGATTGCAAACAATTCGACGAATATCGGAATTACCGAGCTACTGAATCTCCAGTTGAAATTCTTTGAGGATATCTCGGGAGTGAATGGGGCACTGCAAGGAAAGCCGGGCTTTGCCGGAGAAAGCGCACAGCACCATGCACAGCAGACGCAAAACGCGACTATGTCGCTCCTTGACCTGCTCGAAAGTTATAGCGACTTTGTTGTTGACGGGGCGTTTAAAGACGTCAAGAACATGCAGCAGTTCTATGACACAAAACGAGTATTCAACATCGCAGGCAAGAGCGGGGCGCAAATTGAATACGACCCTAAGAAGATTCGCGACGTAGAATTTGACCTCAACATCGCCGAAAGCACTACGACACCCGCATATAGGCAGATGGCAAATGACTTCCTGCTTGAGATTTGGCGCAGCGGACAGATATCCCTGCAAAACCTCTTGCAGCATGGCGACTTTCCTTTTGCAGACGAGCTTTTGCAGAGCATACAAAGTCAACAGGAATCAATCGAACAGGGTCAGACTCCAAAAGGCGTTTCACCGGAGCTTTTGGCACAGGCTCAGCAAGGCGCAAACATACAGAACGTCAACAGGGCATACGAAATGCTGCGAGGCAGACCGGCAGCATAACAGCAAGGGCAGTCACTTACGACTGCCCTTTTTCATTGTCTTTGCCCCCGACTTGGGTACTTGCTTTGCTCTATCTGCTGCAAGATGATAAGTCGTAAGCGGATTTCCGGACAATGTAGCTATCCCCGATAGGTCTTGTTTCTTATTTATCATAGCGTGCCTCCTTTCTCTTTTGACGAATCTTCTTCCTCATTTCGCGACGCTTCTTGCGCTGCTGACGCTTATAGATACGCTTTTCGCGCCGCGCAGACTCATACCAATCGTAATACTTATTCATGCGCTTGTCAAGCTCTTCCACAGACATAGCACCCACTCCATCGCGATATGATGTATGATATAGACAGCGCTCAACAACATCTGCAATCTTTGCTTCTGCGTCACTGATATAATGCTTCATGCGCATGCCGCGATAGTTCTTACGATCTGTAACAACCAACTCGCAGAACCTACCTCGAAGCACATAGTGTCGCTGGCCAGTAGATTTCAATTTTTCCTCCGCTTGCCTGATCGCCTCCTTGAAGCGAAGATAGGCTTTGAACTTGATAAAGATATTCATAATGTAGTATATAGGGTTTATATTGTTGCTTCAGATACGGCCGTACGCCTCTTTGCGCCATTCCTACCGTGTCGTTTTACTATTCTCGGAAGCTCCATTTCATAGAAACATATCAGCAGTCCTATTGCCCTTGTCATAAGCAAGTCGTCATGCTTTCCGGCAATCGCGCCCCATCCGCCATTCTGTTTCTTCTCATACGTCAGGTATTCGTCAATACAACGCAAGTCACGTTCTACATACAGCCCATCACGCACAACCTTCACAAGATTTGATATCAGTTTCGGTTTCGTTGCGGTATTGGTATGGTATCCGTATTTCTTCGGTGCCTGTTCGCGTATCTCTTCATCGCTCTGCGCTCTCTCATACAGGTTGTCATAGACATCCTTGATCTGATTCAGGATATAGAGAGACTGATCACCGTCAACCTGCCTTTCCTTGTCGTGGGTTTCAAGCGTGTTGCTTTCTATCACAAGACGCGCATTGTCATAGAACGCCGCGATCTGAGCCGCTTTCCATGCAAGCCTATCCATGTCGATATGCCCGTACCACTGCGCCACTACCGTCGGCTTGCCTCCGTCCATCTGATTAAGTCGGTCAAATACCACAATAACCGAATAGTCGGCCTTATTGGAACGACCGCCAATATCTACAACCGTAACATAGCGATCTGTCACTATCTCGTCAGGGTCGATGTCCGGCAGAGTCCACACCCATAATTGCCCCTGCGCATCCTCTGAAAAGCGCAAACCGGACAAAGCTTCCTTGCCCTCGTCTCCGTTGGCATAGATATCGCCCACATACTTTGGCGGCTTACAGGTCTTCTTTAACGCCTCAACCTTGTATTTATCAAATACACGCGCACCCGAATGAACAAAAGCCTCAACATCATCGGATGGATATTCGGACGCCATGTCGCCATGATCCGTATATTTTGCTCTCTCCTGTATGTACCAGTTTATCGCCTCCAGTGATGCGCCCTTCTCCCAAAGCCACCATAGATACTCGCCACTCTCCTCTCGGTTTGTTTCGGTGTTCTTGTTGTTTCTGTTCAGCCACAACTTTGTGGCAAACTCAACTATATCTACTATCGGAGCTGCATACTGCTCAATCTCAAACCAAGAGATAAAAAGGTAGTCGAACTGCGATTTACCTTCCTTTGCCGCGTCGTATTCAATCTGAAAGAAGTTGCCTGTTCCGTTGGCTGTACTCTCATATACAATAGCAGTATTTGGACGAAGAAGAATACCAGAGCAAGCCGAACGTACAATCTGCTGCGGCGTTTTTCCGTCGGTCTTTTTCCACAGTCCCACCTCGGTACAATGGACGAGGTTGTAGTCACCACCACGGGCAGAATCAGGTTTCTCGGCGGTACCAATCTTGATTTTGCAGTTTCTTTGTGGGATTCTCTGTATGTTCTGCGCTCCACCAACTCCCACCAGCTTGGGCTCATTATCTGAATAGATTTCGCCCTGTTTGTAAAGCATGCCCACAGGATACGCCTTCAGCATGCGGTCAAACATATCCTTAACCTCAGTAGAGGCGTCCTTCACGTGACCGACAATCAGGGAGTTTAGTCCGACATTATGAACAAGCTGCAACCAAGCGAAATATATCTGCACACACGTAGAGCCGCCCCATTGTCGGGCTTTCAAGAGTATGAGACGGATCGGTTTGTGCGCCAGTCTCATTTTCTCCAGTTTCTCTATCAGCCTGCGCTGGGGTCTATTCAGACGAAACAACACGTCCTCGCCACCACCCTTACACTTGATATACACATAGAATGCAGCCCAGAAAGGAAAGTCGTACCTCACTCGCAGACGCACAAAGCTTTCTATGAGCTTCTGCCTATCCTCCAAAGTATAGTCTTCCCCGAACTCGTCCACCATGAAGCCATGAAGTGTACCAGCCGCAATCAAACGCTTAACTAATGGGATTGACAACATCCTCTCAGGAAGCCACTGCACCTTGATGGGGAAATCAGGTATCTCTACCTTCACGCGCTTTCCTGTAGAATTCTTACCGGTAATAGGATTGAAGACAGCCTTGATCTCTGCGTTTCTCCGCTTATTCTCTTGGATGATAGCAGCGACCTCTGGAATAATCTGTATATTTTTCCCCTTCTTCATCGCAACGGCATATTTAAGAAACCGATAAACAAGCCGATCAAGTAGCAATATAGATGCAGCCATCCATTAGAATTAGGGAACAGGAATCCCAATGCAAGATAAACCGCAAGCCACGCCTGATAATATAGCTTTCTTCTTACAGACAACGCAATCCTGCCCATGAGGAAGAAGCATATACCAGACAGTCCTACCGTAGGAAGCTCAGGCAGTATGGATAGAGGAACGAGAGACGACGCAACAAACGCCGTCGTCAACTCTCTCAAGGACATATTATATATAAAAAACAAAGATAACAGACACCACGCATTGGCAAACCAATGGAGCAGCGAAGCGTGAAAGAAGTGATATACCAAGCGAGACGCAAAGGCACAACCTTTCATTATTCCAACTTCTGAAAACGGAACGTTGAGGAAGCAGAGCACAAGCGTGACTCCTACCACAAGCAGTGCCGTAATTTTCGCTTCCTTTCTTCGTACCATTGCTTCTTTACTTTATGGATAATAACCTTTGCAGAGCCGGGGGTGAGATAAAATTTCGGAGCTGGTCCTGTTACCACCATAAAAGTAAGGTCATATACAGACATATCCGGATGATCTTCTCGTAAAGCCACGACGCGCCTGTAGATTTCTTTATACATTTCTATCTTTTCGTTCCTCTTGCAATTCAATCCCCTTCCGCGTATCATTTCCGAAATAACGATAGCAGCCCTTTCCTCGCTGACCCAAAATCGTTTAGAGGGCATATTGACTACCTTACTGAGAACGTCCTGCAGATCTTTATTTTCGCGCGAAGACAGTTGCTCCTTGTAGGCGCGCATTAAGTCTCTATTGCGCTCATCTTCATACTCAAATATAGCTCCGACATTCTTCATTTATACAGCTCTCTGCTTATTCAAATTTAGAAACACGCTGGTTAATAAATAAAAGAACCAGCCGATTTGAGCCGATTATATTTGTCTGTATAAGAAATTTCATAAACATGTAAGACAATGGAAAAGCCTGAAACACAGACTACTAAATCTAAAAGAGACTTGATGCTCGAAAGATTGAGAGCCAAGCATCCCGAAGGAAACTTCGAGGACGACGAAGCGATTTACGGTCAGATTCACGATGATTTCGACGCTTACGATAAGAGCACGGAAGAGATGAAACAGCGCGAAGCTGCTTTCTCTGACATGTTTACAAGCGATTACAGGAGTGCCGCATTCTTCCAGAATTGGAGAAATGGCGCAGACCCTCTTGTTGAGCTTATCAGGCAGTTCGGAACCGACATCAAGGATATCATTGATGACCCTGAAAAACTCGACGAGATTTCCGCAGCCAATAAAGAATACCTCGACAGGGTATCAAAAGCCAAGGAGCTTGAAGAAGAATACAAAAAGAACATGGTCGTTTCCATGGAGGCGCTTGAGAAGTTCCAGAGCGAGCACGGACTTTCTGACGAAGAGGGTGATGAGGTAATGTTATTCCTCGTCGAGATCATGAAAAATGGAGTGCTCGGTATCTTCGCCCCTGAAAGCTTTGAAATGGCGCTTAAGGCGATCAATCACGATGCCGATGTTGAGCAGGCTAACTACGAGGGAGAGGTCAAGGGCAAGAACACAAAGGTCGAGGCGACGCTTCGCAAGAAGAAGAGCGGCGACGGAACCGCGAGACTTGACGGCAAGAACAATGACGGCAAGACAAGGCCAGTCCGCAACCTCGGAGCAATCGACCGCGCAAGCGGGGGCAACATTTGGGAACGCGGAAACGAGAAACGTACAAAAATTCAATAATCAACTTTAAGTTCAACTTTCTAAAAACACACAAAGACATGAAAACAGTCAAGAAAGCAGGAAACTTTCTGCTCAGCTTCATGCTGATGCTCATCACATTCGTGACGGGCGCGTCTTCTGGTGTAATCATGGCAAACGCGAGCAATATGCCTGACGCCGGAGTGACAAATGCTGGTGACCCTAACGGCACAGGAGGTATCGCAACTGAAACTCAGGGTCGCGCAGATGGTGATCCAGAGTTCTACACCAAAGAGGTGGATGCGAAGATTACCAAGATTCGCCCTATGGCTACACCTGTTGATCAGATCAGCCGTTATGCAAAGGCGCAGTCAAGTGGTAGCTTTGAGGTCAAGTATTACAGCGTCGGCACTCGCCCTATTGCGAGTACGGTAACAACTGCCGTCGAGAAACAGAGCGCAGGAGCAAGTGTTAAGCTCGTTGTGGACGATGCAAACATGTTTACACTCGACGACACTATCCGTGTAGTAGGCATCAAGGGTATCACAAACGAGAAAGGCGTTGCATATGCAAACGACGGCAAGACCCCTGATCTCCAGCTCTGCGTATGCGGTAGAGACACAGAGACAAACATGCCTATCGTATATGCCGTAAACGGACACCTCGACGCTGCCGGTCAGCCAATTTGGCTTCCTGCAATCCCACAGGGTACTACACTCGTTCGTATGGGTAAGGCGTGCGGTGAGCTCGATGTACAGACAGGACGCTTCAACAACATCCCTACTGCCGAGATTCAGTATTGCCAGAACTTCATGATTCAGGTAGAGCAGTCATTCTTCGACAGAATCGCAGACAAGGAAGTTGAGTGGAACTTCACTGACCTCGAAGAGGATGGCATCTACGACATGAGACTTGCGCAGGAGAACTCATACCTGTTCGGCGTAAAGAATAAGATTAACCACGTCTCAAAGGACGGTATGACTACTTGGTTCACCGGAGGTATCTGGTGGATGGCAGGAAAGGACATCGAGGTCGGAGAGTGGGACGACGCAGCCGGCTGTACCGTTATCAGCGACGACAACCTTGTGGATATTACAAAAGACCTCTTTGTCGGCACTGGTATCGGCGGAAACAAGAGAAAGATTCTCTTCTGTGGTAGCGACATGCTTTCTGCTTTCTCAAAGATCAAGAGCGACAAGTTCCGTCTTAAGGATACCGTTGAGGTATGGAACCTCAAGTTCAAGAGCTGGGATACAGACTTCGGCGAAGTGCTTACTATCCATCATGAGCTCTTCGATGCAAACGGCATGAGCGACTGCGGATTCGCAATGGATCCAGAGTATCTGTCAAAGAAGACTCATGTAAGCTGGTCGCGTAACATCCTCGACCTTAAGAAGGCTGGTGTACGTAACACCAATGCAGCGGTAATTCAGGAGGTTGCATGTCTCTACTTGCGCTATGCAAACGCACATGCGAGAATGAAGCTTGCCAAGAAGGCAGCGTAACCTTCCTCTGACATCATAAAAACTGGGCGGGCAGGATAACGCCCGCCCTTTGTCAATTAAAATAATCTCAATAGATATGACCAAAGTTTACAAAGCCAGTTCAATCCCGTGCATTGTAGTCAATGTAAACGGGCACACAAGGCGTGTTTCGTTTGTCGCAAAGACGGGCGGCGGCAGTACTTTCCGTACCGACGACGAAGACCTACAGAAGGCAATCGAAAGACATTACAGATTCGGAGAGCTGTTCAAGCTCGGAGAGACGATCGAAGATAAGAAGCCTAAGAAGTCTGCACCAACAGCCACAAAGGTTGACGACACTCCTACGGAAAAGGGGGATGAGACCAACAACGACGAAGGAACAGAAGACGCTGACGCCGAGGGCGAGGAGGAAGACACTAACGAGGCGGAAACGACAGACGCGCCGTCAGACCTCATTCAGGTCAACGTGACTGATCCTGATGATGCAAAGGACTACCTGTGTGAGAAATTCGGCTACAGCCGCACGAAGCTCAGGAGTCTGAAAGCCATTAAGGAGGCAGCTCTTGCCAACGGCGTCGAATTCGTAGGCATCTAAATCACCCGCATATGTTGTACGCAGTAACGGCTCTAATGGAGGAAATACGTGTTATCCTTGACCAAAACAAGGTAAGCACCCAACTTCTCGATACCGGAGACATCGACACGCTTACCCTTGACGAAATAATCAAGAGCAAGATTGTCGATGCCACGCGTATCGTTGTCCTCAAAGCCCCCAACCACCTTTTGGACGGAGGAATTGACGGAGGGCTCCATTTCGGTGATTCCATATCATGGGACAGCGGACAGAAAGGATATGGCAAGGGAAGCATTACCCTGCCGCGCAATTTTCTGCGCCTCATTTGCTTTCAAATGAGCGACTGGAGCCGCGCCGTTACAGAGGCCATCAACGAGAATCATCCTAAATACTATCTGCAGGCCAGCCGTTACTCAGGAATACGAGGCTGTCCTGAAAAACCCGTGGTGGCTATTGTTCATACGGCTGTCGGTCTGACATTGGAGTTCTACTCATGTATTTCCGGAGCCGACGTTAAAATCAAGAAAGCGCGTTATATCGCGCTTCCGGCAATAGATAACAATGGCGACATCGACATCTGTGAAAAGCTGAAATCCGCAACCGTCTATTATGCCGCATCCCTTGTGGCGACGACACTGAAAGATAGCCAACAGGCAGAACACCTCAAAGGAGTAAGCGCAAGCCTAATGCAGTAATGGAGTATCTCAAATTAAATAACTTAGGTAATTTCCTTGATCTTGCCGCCCTGTGGAAAGCATATCCGCGAGGCGGCAAGGAAGGAGATTATTGTACAGCTGAAGGATATACACAGTTCTGGGACAAATTCCAGAACGAGTGGATAAGTTCAAAAGACCTCGCGTCTGTACCCTCGGAAAGCCTGCCGCGAGAAACAACCGACATTTACGAAGACCTTAACCTGCATCACGACCTCAATGTTGCAGGCACAATCAGAGGAAAGATAGAATTCGCCGCTGACTCAAAAGGATTCGCCTCCCTTGCCGAATATAAAGCAATCATCGAGAGGCTCGAATCACTGAACCTGACCGCAGAGGAATCCAAGACGGCAATCGCCGATCTGAAAAAACTCGCGGAGCTGCTGAAAGAACAGTCAGAAAAAGCTCTGACAGCAGCAGAAGAAGCAGAACAATACATAAACGGAGTGCTACGGGAAGAGCTGAACGGCATTTTTACGCAGCTTGACGGAACAATAACGTCGCACTTCGGTCTATATACACCTACCGCAGAGAACGCGCCGGCATCCGAATGGACCACCCTCAAAGAAAAGGAAGCCCACCTGAACGACACATTTACCAACAAGCTTGACAACAGGTCGTATAGTTGGGAAATCGTGGACGGTGAGTTCTGTTGGGTAGAAATCATTGACCAGACAGCAGCGGCAGCCCTTGCTGCTGCAGCAAAGGCGCAAGATACAGCGGACGGAAAACGCAAAACATTCACACGTCAGCCGACGGACGAAGATGAATACGAGGTTGGCGACCTTTGGGTGAACGCCAACTACGAGACCCTATACACAAATGAAGTGCTCCGCGCTGTTGAGCCAAAAGCCTCCGGAAACCCATTTGACATAAATCATTGGATACTCGCGTCGAAGTACACCGACGACAAGATGGCAAACGAAGCGCTCGGCGTAGCCAATCAGGCTATGCGGGATGCTGAGGCACTGAAAGAAATGCTATCGAAGATCAACGACGACACCGTGCTCGACGTTACCGAAAAGACGCATCTGCGCACTCAATGGGAACTGATTAACGGAACCGCATCGTTAAACCTGAAAGGACTTACAGGCTCATATTACGACACGATAGAGCTCGCGAGGAAAATAGGCTACCTTGACGCTTCTGACAATGCCGTGCGAGTGTCGTATGGGGGCGATATTCCTGTTTATGACGGAGAGATTGTCGTATATCCAAGTGGCAGCTCGTCGGACATTGACCTTGCATATGAAGCGTTGCGGGAGTTCCTCGTCGCTGTTAAGTTATACAGCAATGATCCGACAGAAGAGTTTGACCGCATTCGGATGGTGCAGCTCTTCAATTCATACTACCGCGAAGAGACAAAATTATTTGATAGTGCGCAGAGGTATTATTCAATGACTCAGGCTGAAAATGCCCTCGAAAACTTCATCAACGGAGAATACCTCGACGACATACAGACCTTAAAACGGCAGATTGACCAAAGTGCGCAGACGCATGTTCAGCCGACAGACCCGTCAGAAGAATGGACTGACGAAGACACAAGGCACACGCATATAAGCGACATCTGGTGGAACAACAGCGATAGCGAAATCAATGGCGTTCCAGCAGGAGCTACGGCAATCTACCAATCGAAGGACGGTGAATACTTCTGGGAGGTCACCCCCGTTCCTCAGTCCCTATTCGACCAGATAGACGGCAAGGCAAGAGTGTTTGTCAGCAAACCGTCGAAATACAACGTCAACGACATCTGGATTCTTGAAGCTGAATATAAGCTTGGAGAACATACGTACCCTATGGGAACAATCGTTGTTGCTACGGCGGACAGCGACGAGTTCAACGCCGACCATTGGGAGAAAAAGGACAGCTATACAGATAGCGAAGACGTGGACGAGCGCATTGCAGCCACCAAAGAGGAACTGAATGAAGCAATCGAAGCGGCACAAACCGCAGCAGATGCCGCGGGAGATGTCGCCGGCAAAGCGCAGAGCGCAGCCGACGAGGCGAAGGCAGATGCGGAGCAGGCAAAGGCAGACGCCGAACAGGCAGCACAAAAGGCTGAAAGCGCACAGACGGCAGCTGAACAAGCACAAAGCGCAGCCGACGACGCGCAAACTTATGCCGAGCAGGTTTCATCGGTTGCAGAGGCTGCCAACAAACTTGCAACAGAACTACAGAGCACAAAGGTAGGCAGCGAAGAATACAAGGCGAAGCTGGCGGAAATTGACAAACTCATACAGGACGTCAATCAGATTGCAGAAGACGCAACATCGGCAGCAGAAGAAGCTGACAGAAAGGCAAAGGGAGCACAGGATACCGCCGACAATGCTAACAGCACGCTTGCAAAATGGGCGCTTGACAATATCATATCGCCTGTCGAGAAGACCGAACTGAAAAACGAACTCGCATTTATCATGGCTGACAATGAGGATGTAGAGTACCAGCGGTTCCGTTATGAACTCGCAGACGAAAACGCTATATACGTATCCTACAATGGGGCGTATATAGCATACAAAACAAAGCTCGAAGCAATCATTGATACTGAGGGAGAAGCTGCGGTAGATAACCTTGCACAACTTCAAACAGACTACTACAGCGCGCGTACTGCCATCCTTGATGCTATTGCTGACGCGGCGAGAGCGGTTGCTGATGACGCCCAAACCGCAGCCAATGAAGCGGCAGAACTTGCCGTTGCTGCACAGAATGCAGCAGACCATGCACAACAGACAGCAGAGCAGGCAATAAGAGACGCCCAAGCGCTGAAGGAAATGCTCGACAAGATCAACGACGACACCATGCTTGACGTTGCCGAGAAATCCCATATCCGCACCCAGTGGGAGCTGATAAACGGATTGGCATCTTTGTCTATTCACGGCGAAAAGGGTTCATATTATGACACGCTCTGCGTTGTAAAGAAGTTGGGATATACCACCGGAGACACGGTGCAAGTAACCTACGACGGACAGATTGCCACCTACGACGGGCAGGCTATCCTGTACCAGCATACAGGAGAAGAAGACCTGACAATAGCGTACGAGGACTTGAAGAATTACCTTACAAAGGTAAAGATATACAGCGACGACATTACTGAGGGATTCGTGCGCACGGAAATGGTAGAATTCTTTAACAGGTATTATCAGGCAGAAGCATTCCTGCTTGATAGAGCCCAGCGATATCACTCCAAGACGCAAGCCGCCGGAGCGATTGACGAATTCGTTAAGGGAGAATATGCCGACGACCTCATCAAGATTAAGGAATCTATCGACAGCAAGGCGGAGACCTTTGTGCAAAGTACCGATCCCGCAGCAGCATGGAACACAGATGAGCTAAAGGCTGAGCACGAACACGACATCTGGTGGAACAATGGCAGCGAAATTGTCAACGGCGTCCCAGCTGGAGCCACCGCAATATATGAATATGCCGGTGGGACATATAAGTGGAAAGTAACCCCTATTCCGCAATCCCTGTTTGATAAGATAGATGGCAAGGCGACGTTCTTTACAAGCAAACCTGTGGAATATCACATAAACGACGTCTGGATTCTTGAAAGCGCATATACTATCAACGGAGTTGAATATTCTGCCGGCACAATGGTAGTCGCGAAACAGAGTAGCGACAAGTTCAATGCCGACCATTGGGAGAAAAAGGACAAATATACCGATGACACAGCCGCTGATGCTGCAAAAGAATTGGCTGATGCTGCACAGAATGCAGCAGACCATGCACAAGGAACCGCAGACGGCGCAAAGCAAGACGCAGAAAATGCACAGAAAGCCGCTAACGACGCCCAAAATGCAGCGGATACAGCACAAAGCACTGCTAACAATGCTCAATCCGCGGCAGATACTGCGCAGACTACCGCAGATAATGCTCTATCGCTGGCGAACACTCTTCAAAAATCTGCGGAAAATCTTCAAAGTTTATACGAAGAATTAGAAGAAACAAAGGTAGGCTCTGACGAGTATAATAAAAAAGTAGCTGAACTTGTCAGCGAAAGCTCGCGAATCAGCGGAGTTGCCGAGGCTGCAAAACAGGCTGCAGCAACAGCGCAGAGTGAGGCAGAGGATGCACAAAGTGATGCGGCAGCTGCTCAGCAAACCGCGAACGAGGCTAAGAGTACGCTTGCAAGTTGGAGTGCCGATAACGTCATATCGCCATTCGAGAAGCAGGGCGTATCCGACGAACTTGCTTTCATAAATGCAGACAAGGATGAAATCGACAACCGGAAAGGAGCATATTCAATAAGCAACGAAGATGCCTTGTATGCAACATATTCTGCCGCATATACCAAATATAAAGGCTATCTGCAAGACCTGATTAAGAACAACGATGCAATTACCCTGCAGACTGACTTCGATGTCGTACAAACGGAATTCTACGACGCACGCACAGAGATTCTTACAGCCATTGCGTTAGCCGCAAAGCAGGTTGCAGACCTTGCGAAAGAAGCGGCAAACGCGGCAGAGACACTTGCCCGCGAGGCACAGGAGGCTGCGCAGGAGGCTATGGCTGCGACGGAGCAGTTCAAGGTCATACTGGAAAGTATCAATGATGATACAATCCTTGACGTCATTGAGAAAAGGAACATCCGCACCCAGTGGGAGCTGATCAACGGCGCTCAATCCCTTAATGCACCAAGCGCAGAAGGCACATACAGCAAGGCGCTGGCGCTGGCTGAAAGTCTCGGATACATGGACGCTACAGGCAGCGACGTGATCGTCACATACGACGGAAAGAGAGTGAACTACGGTGGAGAAGTCGCCGTATATCAGCACAAGGGCACCGATGATCTTGACCTTGCGTATGAGACATTGAGAGAATACCTCAGGTCTATCCGCCTATATAGCAATGAGTCTTTTGCCGGATTCAACAGGCAAGACTTTGCCCTCATTCTGACCGCTTATCATGTCGCCGAAACCGCTCTTATCAACGATGCGCAGGCGTACTATACAGAAGCTCAGAAGCAGGTTGCGCTTGACGAGGCGGAAAAAGCCTTAAAGGCGGCGGGCGTTTCTCAAGAGATTCTCGGCGTCACAGAGGAGTTACTCGAAAGCGTAGATGAAGCCGATTGCATCCTGACGGTCATTGAGAAGAGCTCTCTAAAACAGATATACAGCGTCATATCTAATCTAACAGAGGTCTTTGTCTATGGAGAAGACGATGATACTGTAGCGACCGACGGAACAGGAACATTCCACGCTATATTCAACGAAGCTTTAGAGACATGCCAAACAGATAAAGTGAGCAGCATTGTTTCCCCGTTATGTACTGCATTCAAAAACCTGCAGCAGTATCTTATTAACGTAGGCAATATCTTCGGGAACGGATCGACGGTTGTCACAAACTCGTTCAGAGCCACGCTATACCAAAAGCTCGGGCTATACCTTTCTCAGGAAGAAAAGACGAGAGTGGAGATTTCCAAAGCTTACACAGGCGCCGCAGAGCAGAGTCTTGCCGACAACATGGCGCAGAAATTGGGATATTCGGATTACGCCGCACTGAAAGCCCTTGCTGAAAGCGAGAGGATCATAATTAAGGGCGGACGCCTCAATGCTGCACTCATTGAAGCAAAGGCGATTACTGCCGCCATGATTGCTGTTGATGAATTGTTTGCCCAGTCTATTACAGCATCAAAAATGACCCTTACAGAAGGATGTAATATCGGAGGTAAGGTTTCTATAGCAAACGAAAAGATCTTGCTCAATACCGACGGTAGCGGACACCTCGCAAGCGGAGCAGTTTCATGGGATTCGGACGGCGATGGCGAAATCAGTGGAGCATGGTTGAATCCAATCGGAAACACAACAAATGCACTAAATAGGACAGTCTTTATAAGTACAAACATAACCTCAGGCAGTAGCATTAGTGTCGGTTCGTATAATTCAGCAAATGTATCATCCGCAAACCCTATCAAGAGATTAGGTTCCGTAACTATTATTTCAACTAACACAACCAGCCCATCATATATATATATAAGTGGTGCAAAGATAGCCATGCCAAGAATCGCGGAATCGAACAAGAAAGTTTCATCACTTATGAGTCTGTATAGTTACCTGATTCTTGCACCGGGTTCAAGTGTTACATTTGATGTGTACGATGAATATAGTAATAGTGCAAGGGTATTGAGAGCAAAAAGCCCGTTGGGATGGTTTAATTTTAATGGTGGCATATACCCATGCACACATGAAGGGGCACAATATGAGGATTTGGCAAGCATAAAAACCTACAGCAATGCGATAGGCACCTCATTGAAGTATTTAAGTGGAGTAACGGTTATCGACATCCCTGAAGGGTTAGTCAAATACATGAAACTCAAGGTTGGCGGTACTCTATCTTCATCTTATGACAGTTCTATATATTTTGTAAAAACCAGTGGTGAACAAACAAATCAAACATTGTATTCAAGCTATCCCGTAAGTACTCTAAAAACAGAGACTGAAATTCTATATTCTTCAACCAACTGCAAGTTTAGAGACGGAGGAAGTTTCGGCTTTGGCAATCATTCAACTGGTAACTATACAATCAATTATTCCCCTACCTTATATGTGAAGCTATATGACGCAGGTTCAATGATAGCATATCTTGAAATAACACTTTAATATTATGGCAGACGAAGTAAACATTTTAGATTATCCTGTTCACAGCAGCCCAGCGGCGCTCAAGAACAAGGCATTCAAAGTTCACGACAAGACTACTGGAAAATTCATTGTAGTGGATGCACAGAAATTTCTATCGGCAGAATACAAAGACCTGTCGATGTATGACACTGACGGGTCGTCACTTCTCGGACGATCTACCGCAAACTGCTATGTTATCCGCGCAGCGGGAGCATACAGATTCCCTATCGTGTACGGCAATGCCCTTAAGGACGGCGTAGCCAATACTGCGGCGTATGAGAGATTTGTAAACCACCTCGGAAACAACATCACCTCTCCATTCATTGAGGGTAATGCCAACTGTATGCCTAAGTCAGCTGAGATATGTTGGCAGGATGAAGTTGACTTGCTTGTCAATCTCGAAATCGTTGAGGGCGGCGATTGCAAGTACATCCAGTTTGAAGTGGACAGCGTTCCCGTAACCGGCGCCAACGCAGTCGTAGCTGTAAAGGACGGCTCAGGCAACATCATGTGGTCATGGCATATCTGGGTTACGTCGGAAGACCTGACACCAGTGCAGATTACCAACGGAACACCAAAGGTGTATGACTTTATGCCCGTAAACATCGGCTGGAAATGGGACAGTTCCGATCGTCTAAAAGGTAAGAACCCGCACTTCCAGTGGGGAAGAAAAGACCCGTTCCCATGCCCAAGGGCGTATAACTCGACAAGCATCATCACGACCTACGGTCAGCGTACCTTTACTACCGAAAACGCAGAGACAAACGCAACAACGATTGCAGACGCAATCAAGCGACCTTATTCTTTCTTCTATGGAACAGAGGCTAATTCTTACAAGTGGGAGCCTGACGGAAGACTGGATCTTTGGTGTGCCGGCAATCAATCTGCAGGTATATCAGACAATGTAATTGTAAAGACGATTTACGACCCGTGTCCTGTCGGCTGGAAAGTGCCGAACGCTCGCGTATATACAGGCTTTACAACTACCGGATCCAACACATCTGATGCAACGCAGTTTAATGTTGTGGGAGCGTTTACAGCCGGCTGGTTCTTTAAGCGTAATAGCGATGATACTGTAGGACATTTCTTCGCGGCGTCAGGTTGCCGCAGCAGGGACTCCGGCGGTCTCTACTATGTCGGCGGCTACGGCTACTGCTGGTGTGCGGTGCCGGGCTCCGCTGCGAACGGTCGTTACCTCAATTTCTATTCAGGCTACGTGTACCCGCTGAGTAGCAACCACCGTGCGTACGGCTTCTCTGTGCGCGCCGTCCGAGAATCAAATTAAAACCTTTAATCCGTCTGCCCCATTTTTACAGGGCAGACGGGATATACAAAGCAATGGACAGAATTAAGATAAAGAACTCCACGGTTAATATAACTATCAATCTGAGAACGGATTCTTTGAAAAACGAGATAGAAAATTTCGACATCGCATCAAAAACGCCAATAGATTGCATGGAGTTTATAAGGAAAATCAAGAAGAAACTCTCAGATGGAACACTATAAATTACCAGCATACAACAAGGCAAGAGAATTGGCAATGCAGCTAATCAAGAGCACGCAGAAAGTCCCTCGCGACATAAGATATACCTATGTCCGCGATTTGCAGCTTATGGCTATGGCGATAATGGAACACATTGCATTTGCGAATGAGAAAGCTGAAGAAAGGATTTCATTCCTTGAAAAGGCGCTAAGCGACCTGCACAAGATAACGATACGAATCCGCATCATGAAAGACCTCAACCACATCTCCACAAAGGGATACAGCGTTGTGATCCGGAAAGAGGAAGAGTTGACGAGGCAGCTTGTCGGATGGCTAAACAAAACTAAAGAAACGAATAACAGATAACTTCAGGGCTGGCGATAGCCAGTATTCACACTACCGTGCGGTCATTCGCAATAGTGTGGAGTGTGCAATTTGAATTCAGTATCTCCATTATGTTTTGGAAACTCTACATAGTAATCATTCTTGCGACAGCAACAACGCTATCGCAGGAGTCCGCATCGGCTTTCTATTCGTCAGCCACTGCGTTCAAGAGCGAGGTACTACAAAATACGGCGTCAGGTTACCGCAACAGGGACTCCGGCGGTCTCAACAATGTCGGCAGCAACGGCAACTACTGGTGTGCGGTGCCGAACTCCGCTGCGAACGGTCGTTACCTCAATTTCAATTCAGGCAACGTGAACCCGCTGAATAACAACAACCGTGCGAACGGCTTCTCTGTGCGCGCCGTCCGAGCATTCAAGAGCCAGCCCTTTATAACAACTACAACTTTGGAACTAACCTTTGAACAAATCCACGAATTAACGACCAAGGCATACTTCATCGAGAGGAAGAATATTCGCAATCACTTCCACCCATTGCAGTTTGAGGTAGAACTGGAGAAAAGAATATATGACATAGCTCGTAGTTTGTACCGACGGGAGTATCAGACAAAGTCGTATGGATGCTTTATGATAGAAGATCCTACTATCAGGGAAGTTTTCTTCCCTCATGTGGACGACGCGACAGTTAGCCACATTCTATTTGACATGATTAACCCCATATTCGAGAGGACTTTCATCTATGATAGCTACTCCTGCCGCGTAGGCAAAGGAACTTTGTTTGGAATTGAAAGGATAGAGCATCATATTCGTTCCTGCACCGACAACTACAGACACGAAGCTGGCGTGCTTAATATAGATATATCAGGATATTTCATGGGGATTAACAAAGGTATCCTGTACAGCATTATCTGCGACACCCTTGAGAAGTATAAGTATCGCCCTGTTGCGAAAGGAAGCACAACCGTTTGGAACGACGTGCTGGACTTTTCATTCATAGACTATCTGATAAGGATAGACCTATTCACTAATCCTTTAGAGAATTGCCGACTGATAGGCGATCAAAGCGCAAGGGAAAGAATGCCTAAAAGCAAAAGTCTATGGTATTCATTATTAGGGACCGGCGTCCCTATTGGGAAGGTGACCAATCAACTTAATTCTAACATTTATCTAAACGCACTTGACCAATACGTAAAGCGTGAATTGCGTGGAGAGCACTGGGGAAGATATGTTGACGACGCAAAACTAATCAGCAAGAATATCGCATACCTTGAAGACTGCAAAGAAGCAATCGGAGAGTTTCTAAGCAATAGGCTCAAACTCAAAATGCACCCGAGCAAAACAATGATCAGCTCAACGGAAGAAGTATTCTTCCTCGGAGCCGTACTAAAGAATCACAGAAGATATGTGAGCAATGACACCATGAAACGTTTTCGCAGATGCGTCAAGACCTGCGAGAAGTTGCTGGACTGCGACAATCCAGACTTACAGACTATGCTATGTTCACTCAACTCACATCTCGGCTACCTCAAGCACTTTAGCGAACACAAAGCCATCAAACTCACACTGGATAATTCGCCACTTAAAAGAGTCTTTGATTTTAGCGAAAGATACGAAAGAGCAACCATTATAAAACCATAACAATATGAAAAAAGCAAAGTTCGGTAGCGTACCACCCAAAACGCAGAAGCTTCCTGACGGAAGATTCAGAGTGTATCTGAATGTAGAGAAAGACACAGAGCGCAACGTAATTCACAGAGATGACAGCGACGTTGAAGATGTGGAAGAGTATGACGTATATCTGTGCGATGAATTCGACATGGATAAAGAGCCGTCATATGAAACTCTTATCGAAGCCCTGATCAGACAGAAGTACTCTGTTTCTGACGAGCTGGCCATCATGAGACAGAGAGACGAAAAGCCGGAAGAATTCTCTGTATATAACGCTTTTGCAGAGGAATGTAAGGCGCTCGCCAAAACAATCTTTAACGATTAAGGAGGACAAGGTATGGAATGGACTCAGATTGTAATAGCTGTAATCGGCGGTCTATTCACAGGAGGAGGGCTCATGATCTTCTTCACCCGCCGAGAGGTAAAAGACGGTAAAGCCGCCGAAAATATGCAGAAAGTCGTTGACTCTATGCAGAAATCCCTTGATGCCAAAGATCGCATCATAGAAGAACAGGAACAAAGAAGAAAGGAGCTGAAAGACGACGTCGATAAAAAGGACGCCAAGATTGATGAGCTGCAGCGGGAAAAATCAGCCATGCGCGACAAGCTTGAGCAGGAGAAGTCCGAAATGCGCGATACGATAGACGACCTTTCTACAAGACTGGCAGTCGCCTCGATGATGAGGTGCGTCAAGCTCAAATGCGACGACAGAGACCCTCCCTTCGGAACTATCGTCGAGCTTGCGGGACTTAAGCAGACAGATTTGGTAAAACTTTCTAAAACCGAGCATTGATATGGCAAACTTTAACATATACGCACCAAAACTCAAAGTCTTTGAGGGAGGACGCTCGTTCCACCCAAAAGACAAAGGCGGAGCCACAAACCGCGGCGTGACGCTTACCACTTTCCGCAGAATCTTCGGACAAGACAAAACCATTGACGACCTCTGGAACATGACGGAAGGAGAATGGCTTGTTGTCATGAGCGAAGAACACTGGGACGTGTGCAAGGCGGACAAGATAGACAACCAGTCTATTGCCGAGATTATCGTGGACTGGTATGTGAATTCAGGTATCGCAGGTATAAGACGAACACAAGAAATTGCCGGAGTAAAGCCGGATGGAATCATCGGACCGAAGTCACTTGCAGCTATCAATTCTGCAAATCAAAAGGAGCTATTCGATAGGCTGTGGAGCGGGCGACACCAATTCTACCTGAACATTGTCAAACGCGATCCGTCTCAAAAAGAGTTTCTCAAAGGATGGATGAACAGACTTGATTCTTTCCAATTCGAAGAGTGATGGATACCATTAGAAAACTCATTTACGCAGGAGCAGCCGGAGTCATATTCGGCTGCTTTGTTGGCGCATTCGTCAGAGGGAGGCTGATAAAGCCGCGGGGCGTCGAAACGGTCAGGATTGAATACAGAGACACGTCCTATTCGAGAAGAGACCTGAGCAAGCCTATGGAGCTGAAGACATCGCCAGTCGCAAAGGTTCCCCAGTTCATATTTATCCCGCAGACAGAAACCAAGACAATCGTTAAGGATAGCATAAGATACGTAATGCTTGAAAGGGAGCACAGGTTTCTTAGCAAGGATAATGTTGATATATGGTATTCCGGCATTGACCCAAGCATCGACAGCCTGCGTGTCAAATATGCCGCCACCCATTACACCAACGTACAGGCACAGACAAAAGCCAAATGGGCGTTCAATGTCTATGGCGGACTGGATGTCGGCAGGACAGGGACAGGACACTATGCAAGCCCGAATATTGGCGTTGAGCTGAATTACAACCGATGGTCTTTTGGATGTAGCGGTGGCTTTGATATGAACTTGCAACAGCAGACGCAGCTCATGCCGTTTGTAGAGGTGAATCTGAAATACAACATCCTCAGTATCGGGAGATAGTTAATAAATAAAATGCGATACAGCACGGCAATCATACTTTTGCACTATGGATATCAATATACTTGTAACAAAGATCAATGTGTATGACGAGGTGTCGAAGACATCTTCATATACCGGTGCCAAGATGGACGAGAACGGCAGCGCGTACATGCGTATCTTCACCATAGATGAAGACCGCGTAGCGTTGGAAAGGTTTTGGAATGAGGCGTGCAATGCGGTAGTCGGACTATTGAAGCCGTTTATCGCAAGACTCAGCACGCTTGTGGAAAGCCACACCATTGATCTGAGCAACAACTTCTCGGCAACGCTCAATATGCCGAATTCGTTCGACGCCACCCTAACAGAGAGCATAAACAACTCCCTGTTCAGCTACTTCACAAACTACATTGTAGGCAAATGGTATGAATACGTAAACAAGGATGAGTCGTCTGCGTACTTAAAAAACGCGGCAGTCATGCTCGAAGACGTAAAGGGCAAAATCTATTATAGGAAGAAACCTACCAGAGTAAAGCCAACTGTTTAACATATAATCCAATACATTTATGGCACGTAAAACACTCACAATCACTCTTTTTATGTCAGAGATTCTCTACGAGGTTATGAATAAGACTCACCTGACAGGAAGAAGCCGCGAAACCGGAAACAACCACGAAGAGGTTGCCAACATGAAAGCCAACGAAGACGAGGAAAACATCAACCAGATCCTTCGCTCAATCGGCGACGCCTTTGCCACTCTCAAGACAAAGCTTGCCGAGTATCTTGCAGAAACAGGAACAACAGCTAACAACATACAGCTGGAGCAAAATTCGGAACTCAAGGTGGCTCTTTCCATGCCTACAAACTACAACGATTCCACAAGAGAAGCCCTATCAGCAGCTATGCATAAGTTCATTGTTAATAAGACTATTTCAGAGTGGTTTACCATCACCAACAAGAGTGATGCAGCGGACTATGTCTCGTTGGCCGCCGAGAACGTTGAGGCAATACGCGAAGCTGTTAACAAGCGCACACGTCCGTCGCGAACAGCTCCAACAGAATAACGCCACATAATTCCTAACAGATATGAAGCCGAGAACTAAACAAGCGACCTTGACATTCAAGCGCTCCGAAGTGCTGCTGGATATAGGGAACTATGCGTATGTCGTAGGGGACATTATGCAGGTGGACACGGAACACGCCCGTCACCAAGTTCTCGACATCTGTCAGGAAGGGAATATCGACAGGGTTTCCCGAGTGCTCAATCTCGCCTATTCTGAGGTTGTAGAAATGCTCTATCCATACACAAAGGAATTATGTGAAAAGGTAGAGACTACAAGCAACGACCTTGATGCACCGCAGGAATACATTATTACAATGGAACTTCCTGACGACTTTGCAAAAAGTTCCGTAACTTTGCTGACAAAGCTCATACACGAATACTTTGTCTATCGTATCCTTGAAGATTGGCTCAGTATAACCGCAGGGAAATATGCGGAAGTCTGGGACAAAAAGATTGAAAATATACGAAGCAAGATACACTCAGCAAAAAACAAAAGAGCCGGAAGAGTGCGACGCACTTCGAGCCCTTTCTAATTTGTACCCATAGTTAAACTTGAATGCCGGTAATCTCACGACTACCGGCATTCTTCATAACAAATAAACTAACCGATGAAAAGAATTAACGCAGGTCATTGACCTGTTTATTTTCATAATTGATACTACATCCGTACAAGCTATTCCCTGTCGTAAAGGACGTAATAACACCAATTCTATAATACTTGTAAGGAGTGCCTGCAAAGCCACGCAAATACTGATTATTGCTTGAGAATACGCAGTGCCAGTTTTCCAGATCACGCGAACCATAAAGGACAACCTTGACAGCATCCCTCCTAAACTTGCCGCGCTGAATCGCAGAATAGACGGTCTTCAAAATGTCCTGATTATCGAGCTTTAACGGGCGCGTAAGCATAAACCCAACAAGATTATCATAATCCCCTTCTCCTGTATAATCCACGACGGAACCGTCGTTAAGTTGCACCGCAGTTTCAGGATATGAATTCGCAGATGCCTTCATCTGCGAGCTCATCATGCCCCACGCCTTGCTCTTCAACGAATATGCATAGGCATATCCATACGATGGGTTGAACACGACAATTCTCTGATGCGTATAGTCATAAAACATCCTGCACCCTTTCAGAAACTCCCTAAACTCAACAAACTCGAAAGCGGACTCCGTAATGCCTGTTAGTCCGACAAGATTCTTCCCTGACGGATATGACAAGATATCAGGTAGTGCGCCATCTATTACTTCGCTTATACAGGTCGTTTCAGATCCAGCAAGCAGCATTATACCGCGATCTGTAACGAACAGAACTGCGCTATCAATTTGAGTGATGCTTTCCGGATTTACGCAGACGTCTCGCGTCACCGGCTGTCTTGCAGTAAATGAACCGGTATTGCTGACTTCCAGCGCCCATACCCCATCTGATGTGAATGCATAGAGAGGGAATTGACCGAACTGACCCTGAGAAAGAGCCTTTACAGCAGAGCTAATGCCCAATATTGAACCCGTGCCAATTGTATTTATACCTGTTACAGGAAAATAGAACGGGTTATTAACATCCGAGGTATATAATTTGTTGGGGTATTCTATAATCTCATCTTTTCCCGTCTTTGTCGTCGCCGTTGTCACCAGAGCAGGGCTCATGCCTGAGCCTCCCTTATAATAGAATGAGCCGTTAAGAAGCGCGTGAGGGGTAAATTCGACCTCACGTTCATAAACGCTACCAGCGTAGGTTCTTTGGAACAACACTTTTTTCGCCCCTGCGCTCGGATAGTAGAGGTAATATATAGGAGTGAGCGCGCCAATAGTGCCGGAATCGCCAACAAAGCACAAATGCTTACCGCTCTCTTCGACCTCAATCGTCAGACGGCCAGTGGCGCTTACGTAGTTGTACGGCGCGTCGCTGTAGCACAACATGCTGAACAGCGAATAGCCTTTGAATATCCGCTTCTTGATTCCCGACAGATTTAACCTGTTGTTATAGACAAACGAACGCTCCGCAAACAATTTATCGTGACTATCGTAATCATCCGTCATTACCTCACGATTAACAAGTGATCCGAGGTAGCCTTCGTCAATATCTATAACCTTTCTTGTAGCACTCAGTTTGTCTATCGGAATGCTTTTCAGGAAATAAAAGTTTGAGCAGTCCTTAATATCGGATGTATAATCCTCATAGGATCGGGTTGGCAAATCTATAGTAGCCAGTAATTCCGCAGTATTACTATTATTATTAGAGCGATGCCCGTAATGCGTTCCTGTCGCCAACTTGCATATTGAGTACCCCAAGTCGGTATAAGGACCCAAAAATGATTTACACTTGCCGTTTATATCGAGACGATATATCGGCGCCGATATAAATACATCGACAGAAGTAATTATATCAGACCACTTCTTTAGCTCTGATATAAAAGAATTTGACCCTGCTGCGTAATCAAGACTATGGATCATTCCAAATATCTTGATATCGAATTGGGTAACTGCTGTATTTGTATATATGGTACTCAGCGAATCTCCTTTGGAGTCGCTCGCGCTTGTCACCCCACAGCATGGCGTAATACCCGAGTCGCACATCATCAATACCGGCGGCGAATGCATTGTCAAAGAGCCATCGTAAAGTCGAAACGCACACCTGACGAAGAAAGGCATTAAGAAGCGGCCTGCTTGCGTCGCCTTCTCTGCAATGAACTTGTTAACCTGCCCAAGAACTGCATCGGTAATCTTTATCTTATTATCGTCAGAGAACTCGGTAATATCAAAAGTCCTGTTCCCCACCAAATGGTACGGAGAGTGAGCGGCGCAAGAAACCTGAACCGAGTCAGAATACTCCATCTTGCTACCGGAAAGACCGAAAGACAAAGAACACTCAGGAAAATCCGTTCCCAAACTTATATATGAAGAGCCCTTATACAGAAGATAATTTATTCCCTCACTTGTCAGTATTATCAATGTATTGCCTATGGCGTTTATCTGATACAGCTCGACAGAGGAAGACAGCAGCAGAATCCTATAATCATCGCCTTCTTGCTTCACATATCCCTCCGGCAAAGCCAGTATATCCGAAGAGTTGCGAACGATGTAGTTCTTATAGCCATTTCCCTCATGCACATAAAGCAGGCTGTAAGTAGCAGGGATACTCAGCACACGCTTCGGCGGCAATACCGGTTTTAACGCTCCGTCCTCAGGCATCAAGTCCATAGATATTGCCATATCTCCGTCGTTACATTCATAGTCAAGCGGAGAGGCTGTCAGACCACCGTATTTCAGTTCCTTTATCATATATCATTGTGCTTTATAGATTGCAGCCGAGTATTACATTGATAGCCTTGCCCAAGCTGGGAATATCCTCACTCTTCCCCGCCGGAACACGCGCCACGTCGCAGGAGCCAGAGCAGGAGAGGACGAAATCACAAAGACGCTTGCTATAAGCGCGAAGATTACGCCCTCTCCCTTTCTTCCCTCGTTTTGTAGGATAGCAGCGTGCTTCATGCCTGCCAACTACCTCTGCAGACTTAACGCGCACATATAGATAGTATTCCCCTCTGTCCTCCGCAATGTCAATGACGTCGCCCTCCTCGATGCCGATAGCGTTCGAGATACGCGCCGTAATGTCAATCTGTCCGTTTCTATGAAACGATATGTCAGGACAGCGGGTACTACCCAAGATGCTTTTCATAAGGTCTGCAAATTTGATAAAACAACATTCCCGTTTTTGTGCGACAGGGCTTCACTGTCAGCTTGCAATGTATTCCTGACGGCAAGCCGTAATCGTAGAATATCCTGTTCACGGTAGGCACCAGCGACTCAAAGCCGACACACTTATGCTTGCTATTGTACATGACTTCTGCAAGCTGAGTTTCGGTATCCAGTTCAGGATTGAGGGCGAACGCGTAGCACTTCAGTTCCGGCACCCAAAAGACGTACACCTTTGCTGCATCAAGCCCCGCTTTGCGCAGTTTCCTGAACAGCTTACGCGAAAAGGTGATGGAATTGTCTGCCGCGTCTGCGACAATATGGCAGGAGCTACTCTCCTGCAACCAATGTAAAAACTTTCGTATCATGACAGCGAATATAAGTCAATGGTAGCGTTTGTGTTTTTTATCTATTACTCTCCGAGTAATCTTCTCTGGATCTGAATGAGACCGTTTCAACGAATCCGAAACTGCGCGTCTCGTCCAATGTAACCCGATGCTCCTGAGCCTGCTCCTTTGTGTAAAAGATGAAGCAAGACAACTCTCGCGTCGTTGTCCCTTTCACATGAATGACGTTGGCATAATACTTATGCCCGAAGAGGAAATCAATAATGATTTCCAAAAGTGTTTTCTTTTTCATGACTTGTGGATTTATAAAACATCCCGTCTGCCCTGTAAAAATGGGGCAGACGGATTAAAGGTTTTAATTTGATTCTCGGACGGCGCGCACAGAGAAGCCGTACGCACGGTAGCCGTAATACAGCGGGTTCACGCTGCCTGAAATGAAACTGAGGCCACGACCGTACGCAGCGGAGAATTTGTCAGGACAACGAGTCCAATAATTACCCTCAGAGCCAGCTCCCCTAACTTCGGCCGAATTCTGATATCTATAACCGGCAGCAGGAAGGAAGATAGAGCTTCCGTTCAAGCCTATCACCTCATAACCCTTACGCTCGCTGTCCCACTTCCACTGGCAGCACTCATATAGTTCTATCATATGCCTTGCAGATGGGAGGCTATCCCCAAATTCTGCAACGGCATCATCAAACGTATAGAAACCCTCGGCATTTTCTTCTGCCCAAAGAGTTCCCGACGGAAGACCAAGATCAACGAAGCCCTCAAAAGCAGCTGGAGCAGGAGAATCTGTTACTTCTTCGCATTGATGCGATGGCGATTCAGATTCAACAAGGCAATCTTTGGCCGCGCAAGGCACCTCCACATAGCCGAATCCGCAGAAGAACACTCCTGCTCTCTGCAATCTCGAGAATAAAGCCTTTTCGTATTCTTTCATAGCGCACAACTGATGGCTCATATCGTGCTTTTCCGAAAAGGAAAGCTTCTTAAATGATACTGATGCCATAAACTTTTCGAGCTTTGCTCTCTTGTCGCTAAGTTCCTTGAACTCTGCGATCATTCTTTCTTGATAATCTTTCATCTTTGTAAGTATTACATAATTTTACAAGTCTTTTCAGACATATTTTCCTTGTGTTTTTCAAAACAACTCCGGCTGCTTTGCCTGCCGCTCCTTATAAACCTCATACAGATTGTCAAAGGCTCTCTCAAGAGACCTGCTGCGAGATAGCGCAGTGGCCGTGCGCGTTCTGAAATACGTCTTTTGAGCAGCGCGCATTTCTGCCGCTTTCTCAATGAGCATCTTTTCCATGATTCAATCTTCTTATAAGAGTTTCAATGCCGCGACCGTCCTTTATGCCCTTGCCGGAAAACCATCCTTTGTACGGATAAAAGGTTATGCGGTGTCCATTATGAAAAAAGACCAGAGACTTATTGCCTCTGATCTCTGTTACTTCGTATCCCAGCCTTTCTAATCGTTCTTTTGCGTAAGCAACGCGATAGGCTTCTTTCGGCTCGCGAACTTCCGCGCGATACCATTCGCTTGTGTTACTCATGCTCAATCATCCTCAAAGTCATAACCGCGTACCCAGCGAATAACATCCTCCGCGGCAAGTCCATACTCAGGCAGCTTATCCCACCCTTCATTTTTGGACTTCCATTCCTCGAACTTCTGCTCCTTTTCCTGTGCTGTCATGATTGTTCCTATTCTGGTAAAACCAACTGGCTCCAATGCGTAACATGATCCAGTGCACCATGCTCGTATGATAGCCAACCATAATTCGTATCATAGGACGCTATAATGACGCCATGCATGTCGTCATAGGCAAGCACATCCTCGTCAGGCTCCGGCAGACTTTCGTCAACCTTTATCCAATCTTCTTTTTGCATGATCTAATCTGTTTAAGAAGTTCATCAATCTCATGTTCAAGCACTTCTGCCCTGCGGACATAGATAAGCGCCTCACTATAATCGTCAGCTTCATCTAACGCCGCATTCATTACCTTCTGCGCATCCCTCATTACATAGACGCGCTCAGCAAATTCCTGCAAATTCATACCAAATAATCTTCGTTAAAATGACCTTGCTGAATTAACCATTCCACGCAGTCAATGATATTATCATAGATATTACCATGAATAGAGAACGGGCGTTCATAATCTTCGTCGTTATTCTCGGTGGTGTAGAATACAGCATCCGGCATTAGCGTCAAATGCAGGGTTGGGTGCGCATCAATCACGCATGGCAGCATCTTTACCAACCGGTGTAAGCACCATGCTGGGACATCTCGCCCCCAAAGCTTATCAAAATACTCCTCCCCTGTCATGACTCTACCGTCAGCGTTCTTTTGACCGAGTATATTGAGCCTTTCGATGTTAAAACGCGTGGTACTCCTTAACGTTGGCGGATGCGGCTTAAGCTCCCACTCCATTGCTTTGCAACGCGACTCAGTATAATGCCACACCATATCAGCCGTTTCTTTCTTGATACCGAAGCCAATCAGCATTTCTGATTGTTCTTTCGTCGTACAGAGTTGCGAATTAAAGTTCATCTTACAAGTCTTTTAAAGCATTCATCAATTCGCTCCCGTCGAGAACAACACGGCTTTCGTTAGGAATTCTTACATAGGTATCATTATCCGCGTCATACTCAAAATACTTCTCAATACACTCAGGACAATACACCTTATCTCCAATCCATTCCCACTCACTCCAACCCATCTGACTCTTGACGTCTTCTTCTGTGTCATAGCACACCTCGACATCATCATACATCAAAGATTCGCCACACTCATCACAGTAGGCGACATAAACTTCCTTCTTTTAAATCATTACTTTTCCTCCTTCTTAATAAATATGTTCATATCAGCCAAAATGTAGAGCCAATGGAATGCAACAACATATTCAGGCAATGTATGTTCGCAATCTACCTTTAACCGAGTGATTTTAATCTGAGGTATCAGATAAAACACCGTCCTCGCAGCAGTACGCAGCCAAAAGCAGTCAAACGTTACACTTGCCCGCTTGGTTAGTCTGATCTTTTTTGTCTCCGCCATTCGCTACCCCTCCAACGGTTCAAACATTTTCAACATATCACACATTACAGAGTGCTTACCGATGTAAAGTGATTGGCGGAAAGAGTCATTATTTGTCTTGTGATGACAAGCCAGTTGATAATAATGGTCTCTCCACTTCTCCAGTTCTTCCTTACTGATGCAGAGGTATTCTCCGTCAATCTTGTAATCTTGTGGTACCATAGTTAGTCCTCCAAATACTCCTTTTTGAAACTTCCAATTAAAATCAAGGATTCTATATTATTGATTACTAAGTCATATAGTTTAGCAATCTCACCTACTGCACCAAGGCCAACTTGTGAAATAGCGGCCATTTCCCAAAGTCTGTGCAGACTCCACGCAGGGATATATTTCTCCATATCCGCCTCAGAAGTGGGTAGCCAATCATAAGGTCGAATCATATAATTGCGTCCTCCGTAATCAACATGAATCATATCCGCAGTCTCTTTCTTGAGACCGAGGGATAGCAGCCTTTCCGACTGCTCCCTCGTTGTGCATATCTGACTATTGAATTTCATCTTTATGTTTAATTAGTCGATTTACGATAAACTCTTTGAGCTCTCTTGTATATCCGTCGCTATGAATGTACGGCACACTTCTCGTCAAACCGATTACTGTAACCTTATCACCCTTATTAACTTTCTCAAGATTACGAGCAGTCACGTTATGCCATGTCGTGTGCAATCGAGGGATTCCGTCGTTAATGATCTCCTCAACGCATAAAGAGAAGTTTTGAACTACATCTCCTTCGACGTGGTGTGTCTTCACACACCCAACGCGACCTGTTAATTCTTCCTTCATTGCAATTCCCCCTTATTTATTTTAGCATTCCTCTCCTCATTGTTCTTGTCAATGATTTTTGTTTTGCGTTTTATCTGCCAATGGTAATATAACCATAGTAATCTATGCCAAAATGCCATAACTGTTATCTCATTACTTCTTCTACAAGAATGTTCGCAACTCGATGGCAATACTCGGCAAGATGCTCAAGGCTATCAGGGGCGCCTCTCAATAACAGTCCCTGCATTGCCATTCCAGCGTACTTATGCTTAAGACGAGTCCTGTAATCCGGCTCTCCCAAACATATCGCTATATTAGTGTTATTTACCTGCTTTCCTATACCCGACGCCGGAGTTTGTGCGCAATCTGGACATACCTTACTTTCCTGATTATCGTTATAGCCCTCGATAACACACCGACCGCCATAGCGAGACATCTGCTTTACGACGTCAGCCTTTTCCTCATCCGTCATATCGGCGATTCTCTTGCCGTTGTAAACGGAGTCCTTACTCATGTTTATTGTTCCTAAAATTTCCATCATGATAATTGATTCGTTAAAATGGTAAAACATTCTCCAAACACGCCCGATAATCCTCTTCGGTAACCTGACGTTTCGTCCGGCTCATACCCCGCTTCGTCAGCTTTATCTGATATATCATAGAACGAGGCTTCTCATAGTCCGGTATAAACGCAGCGTCTATCACCACATTTGGCATGACGCTGACATGCTGGCCGCGCCTTTCTCCCTCTATCCAGCAGCTATACTCACGCAACCTTTGCAAGTCCGTCAAAATAGCATCTTCAAAATAACGCGACTCGTCGGGATGCAAGCTAACGCAGTCACCCACTACCGGCTTGAACGGGAAATTTATCATAAGACAGGGCGGATTACACACCCTGTCTTCGCAAGCTGCAATCAAAACCTTTACTTTCATAGAAATTCCTCCGAATGATGTTTAATATTATGTCCAAGCGTAAACTCAGTATTCTCCATTTCAAGGACGTCGCGTTTGCTGGGTTCCTCCCAATTCACGGCACCCATCCAATCTGGATCTGAAAAAGACTCTGCAATGAGAGCACTGACTGCAATCGCGACAAATAGTATCACGACAAGCACAAAAGCAATAAATAGTATCAGCATAGTTCCTTTTCTACTTTACGGAATACAGCCTCATAAAACTTGAATCGCCGCTCTTCTATCGGCACGTCAGCTACGTACCTGACGGCGCGAGACAGCCATGCCTCATAGCATTTGGGGCAAAACCACTGATTCAGGACTGCTATATAATATCCGGAATCTGTTGATTGCGCACAGGAATCACAAATTCCTGTGCTCCCATAGTTGGCAAGAGCTCCCATTATGACAGCTCTGCTGACTTCCAATACAAGAAAGCCTTGCTTGTTCTCAACCTTTTTCATGACTCATTCCTGTTTTCTCCACCTAAGCTGCGTAATTAAAGCGCAGCAGATTAGAATTGTTACAATCATATCTTTGCGAATCTTTGACGTTTGGGAATTGTCGTATAGAACCGTTCAAGCAGCTCAGGATCATTCTGCCGTAGGTACTTCTTGAGCAATGCAAGCTCCGATTCGTCCTGAGCCTGCCCTACCCTCATACGTATTGCCTTGCGCTTTCTTGAAAGTTTCAACAGCTCTGCATTTATTTCCGCATTTCGCCTTGACGAAGTGTAACACTTACGCTGCTCCGCAATCAACTTCTCCTGCTCAGCTGCAAGCTCAGCCTCTTCACTACGAAGAATCTTTTCCATTCCTTGCGAGAAATGCAGCGAAATAATATTGCGAACCTCCCGCATGTCCCATGTTCTATTGTCGGTTAGATACTCAATGATTCTGTCCGACACGCTGTCTATAAATCCGCTCATTTTTCAAATGATTTTGTTTGTAATCCTGTAAGGCGAGCCGGACGCACCGGCACGCAATAGGGGACTTGATTACGACATCTATGTCTCTGCCCCCCCCCGACTGCTATTATGCGCACCTTGTCGCAACTGCGTAACGCACTTATAGCATCTTCGATGATGATAGTATCTGTTTCCATGATGTTTTGTAGTTTTGCCGTCAAAACAACGATTGTTGTGTAACCGTTCGGCCGTTTATTACCTCGACCCCCAAGCACTCCTTTAGAAAACGTTTCTGAGAAGCATCAAAATATGTCTTATCGATCTCGCATCCGTAAAAATCTATCCCCATACGATAAGCAGCTATTCGGCTTGATCCGGAGCCCAAATGTGTATCCAGTACCTTCTGCCCCCCCCGACAATAATTCTGGAAGATCCAGCCATAGAGAGCAACAGGCTTTTGCGTGGGATGAATACGAAATTCATTCTTCGACTTATCGCCCTGCATTATATGCCCCTCGGCAATGCTCTTACCCTGCAGCATTCCATTCCACATAAAACGGAACATCCTGACAGAATCGAACAGATTTGTTGCGGCAATCTCACAGTCGGAGAATGAACTATTCCCATTGCACTTATCCCATACGATTCGACCATGGTCGAAGACGTAATCGAAATAGTTGCAGCCCCAAACAATGTAATGCTTGCTGATTCTCCTGATTTCATCAAACACTTCCGCAGTTGGCACTTTCCACTTGTCCGAAACTGGATACTGTTTCCTTGCTACAGATGTCGTTGAAACCGCCTTCCCATAAAACGCCCTGCGTTCTGGTCCCGAGAAATACGGAGGGTCAGCAACAATGAGGTCAAAATACTTATCAGGAATGGACTTCATATATTCCATGCAGTCCATATTAAAAACCTCGCTACATGGAGGCAACATAGTACTCATGATTTAACGTTCTACCTATCTTAACCTCAGCCAGCTCATGAGCAATCTGCTCAACGCGAGCGACAGGAAGCCCCGTCCTATGCGAAACTTCAATAGAAACAGCGTATGCAAGAGGATTCCGCGCACGCTTCTTCTCTGCGATAATTTCGCAGATTGCATTCTTAACCACCTGTTCCATAATTATCTCTATTAAAGCCCGGCAACCTTGATAGTGCACTTTGCGTAATCCTTCAACTCCTGCGGTACTTCTGCGCTAATGAACTGACGAATGCCGTCCGCACAATGAATCACATAGCATCCGTTATTTATTACGCCGCGAGTATCTACGGCCAGCATCGTCGAGGCTATTTGCGGCTCTTGTGATTTCAAGCGTTGATACAACTTGTTCCAAGCGGCAAGGAATTCAATGTTGCGCCTTATACCTTTCTTCTCCGGATTCCATTTCATGATCGCCTCCGCCCTATCTCTGCGCGTTGGGAGTTTACTCCAATTGTTCTTTTCGTTATATTCCACGAAACGCACCGTCTCGCCTAACGGATCAATAACATTTCTCCAAAAAAGAATTTCAAAAAAAACATCATCTTCTTCCTGAGTGTACGGCTCGTTCGTACACGAAGAATTAGTTTTATTTAATTTTCTTTTATTTAGTTTGTCGCATTTTTCCGTAGAAAACGAGGGTTTTTCCGTAGAAAACGAGGGTTTTTCCGTAGAAAACCTCTTTTCGGTCTCCAATAGCCACACATCTTGGCGAGGATTGACACTTGCACGCCCCTTTATTGCCTCAAGATATCTGCGCTGTATTCCGATACTGGTCAATATGCCGGACGAATCAAAAACCCCTTTATCAAAAAAGGAACGCCTGATCAACCCAGCAAGGATTTCCTTTACCAGATTTGGAGCAAAGCCGTTACCCAGCTGCTTACTGAGCAGCAGACACTCGTCCTCACCCCACTGGTAGTAATAACCATTGGTCTTATATACCTTGCACAACAATCTGATGGCAACAACGACGCCCTTAGCACCAAACTCAGCCTCAATAAGAGCTACTTTGTCGTCTTCAAAGAAGTCCACATCAAACGGAAAGTAACCTATGCCTTGTTTTCGTGGTCTTGCCATAATTATACGTTTTAAGAAGAAGATAAATACTCATTCACCTCTCGCATGAAGTCCTCCAAAGAACGACACACGACATACTTATAACCGTCCTTACTGATTTTCTCCTGCCAATCCTTTTGCGAGTCAGCTTGAACGCCTTTCTTTGTCTTCATTTCTATCATGAGTCCCCCATACTCGGTGTTTCTTTTCAACAGAATCAAGTCAGACACTCCGGACAGAACACCCTCTGCCTTTAATTTGCCCGCATCGGCTTTGCCTCTCCCCCCGCCGTTAGGTACGGCAAACAGATTATGTTTCATACGAGGGTATTGAAGCCTAAACCACTTGACGCAATTACATTGCAGATGATACTCTTCTTCCGAAGAAGGACGGCGCTTTCTTGAGCTGGGCTCGGCTTCCACCAAACCCAGCTCCTTTGCGAGATCAATGCTAATCTTCTTCCTCATGATAGCTATACGCCTTTGAAAATTCCAGAGGAACGTACGCAGAGATATTCACGATGCGGCATTCCTCAATATGAGAAAACATGTCCTTCTTCACGAACTTGTCTCCGCGCTCGGCAGCTTCGCGGGCTATCCTGTCCTGCTCGTCATTCAGGAACTTCTCAATCAACATACTCGCTCTCGTCGCATTGTATGAGAAGACGATGAACGGACGCGAAAACTCGTTTTCCTCTCCTTCCTGATCCTTTGTCACGATGCGCGCCTCAATCTGATAGAACTTGCGGATATTGGTATCCTCGACAGACTGATTCTCTTCTGCCTCCTTATCAGAAGCTTTCAGATATTGCTCTGTCGTTATCTCGTCCCTCAGGTATGCCGTATCAAGCTCCGCGTTGACCTGCTTGCGGGTCTTAAGATTATCAATAATCACGTGGCATGAATCAATCTCTGATATGGAGAGGATACGGAAACCGCCCTTATAGTTCAGTTCTATGTAGTCGCGAAGAATCTCCGACACATTCTCGACAGAGTGGGCGTTGAGGAGAAAAGTTGATTTCTTTGACCCGAACTGAACCTTTGACTTAAACAGCACCTGATAACACTTGTACTGCTCCTTTGCCATCCTGCGCTGGTCAGAGACTTCGACTTCTGTAATATCCCCTGACTGCAAATAGAAAGATATTGACGACAGAACATCCCTGTCTATCAACGTACCTTTCTCGCAGACAATTTCATATCTGTCAATCTCGATCACCTCGCCTGTATCATCATCACAAAACGCCTCTTTCCACGACCTTTTCAGGTCACAGACAAGAAACATGTTAAGCATTTCCGCTGGATCAGACGTGACAAGACGTCGCTCCTGCTTTCTTGTTACTACTCCCATAGTTCAACTTTCTTTTAAGTTTCTTACTCATTATGCCCAACAGCCTTGACCTGTCGGACTCTTTAGAATTTGCAGCGTGCCTCCTGTAAAAGGCGGCAGCGTCGTCAAGGAACCTTATCAATATCGCCGTGTCAGTCTTGCTTATCATATGCAAACAAATCGTTAAGCAGCGCATCTGCGAGTTCATCAAAGTACATTTCGTCAGTAGGAATATCATCGCTGGCTGCCATTATCTGATTAGCAATACTCTTCTTTGTATGAATCAGCTGATAGAGCCTATGGTCTATCGTTCCTTTTCCTATCAGATAATAGCATGTGACGTTATTCTTTTGACCGATACGGTGCGCCCTGTCTTCACACTGACAACAGTCAGCATAAGTCCACGGGAACTCAACAAAACCAACATTGGAAGAAGCCGTGAGGGTCAACCCGACGCCGGCAGCCTTTATGGAGCAGATTATCAACCGACTGTTTCCACTTTGGAAACTATCGACAGCCGCCTGTTTGGCAACTTGACTATCCCTGCCCGTAACAGTTACCGCGCTCGGGAACGCCTTGCGCAGCTCGTCCACAATCTCATGGAAAGAGCAGAACAATATCAGAGGCTCGCCATTTTCAAGGAATACCTTTACAAAGTCGATTGCCTGCTTCACCTTGCCCTTTGCCGCAAGAGAACGCAGCGCCATGAACTTGACAAGCGCCTCCATGCGCATCTTGCGACGTATCTCCGCCTCGGTACACTCCCTGTACTGGCGCAGATACTCTGCGAGGTTATTCGCCGCAAGGCTGTATTCATCCCTGTTGGAGATATCAACGTATAAATCGACGCGCGTCTTATCAGGAAGCTGCGTCAGCACTTTCGATTTCTCCCTGCGTATCATGCACTTTGAGTACAACATGTCGGATAGTTCGTTGAGGTTGTCCCCCTCTCCATAGCGCCCCACAAAATAGCCCCTTCCGCCAAATTCGTTCAGCCGTTCCATGATAGACAGCTGAGCCACGAGATCAACAGGACGATTGACAACAGGCGTACCCGACAGGAGGATTATATACTCCTTCCCACTTGATATGCCCTTTGTAAAAATCGTCTGTTGTGCAGCTGGATCCTTTACCCTATGACTCTCGTCAATTATTATTGACTTGAACATCTTGATCTGAGGGCAAAAGACAACGTCCTTTAGACGAAAGGTCTTGCGACCTCCCTGAATATCCCACACAAAGTATTTGCGCAGGCTCTCATAATTGACGATTGCAACATTGAACATGCGCATCTGAAGAAGATACGGCCATGTCGTGCGCGTACCGTCATCAAGGATAAGAGCCTTCTTGTCTGTGAACTTCTCGAACTCGCGCTGCCAGTTTATCTTCAGAGAGGACGGGCATATCACCAGACAAGGATAGACGTCGGCTGTATCAACGATCCCTATGCTTTGCAGGGTCTTTCCCAGTCCCGGCTCATCGCCGATAAAGAGCCGCTTCTGTTCAAGTCCTCGGACTATGCCCTCGACTTGATACGGATACGGCTCCACTTTCAGCTTGTGTTTCAGTTCTTTCATTTGAATTTCTCTATTTCGTCAATGAGCTCCTGTCGTTCTGTACCCCGCAGATACTTCGACAGAATCACATCCACGCACTTATTGTAAAAATCCTCAAATTCCGTTTCATCCATTGAGGCAAAAGATATACTGCCGACCTTAATCAAATGTCTGCCTCCCTGATAGATCACGGAAGCAAGACCGATGTCAAGCTTGAGACAAGTAAGCATATCATCTTCGCTCTGAATGTTCAGCATAACATGCAGACGCTCGGGAAGATTCTGATATGTCAGGCGTACCAGAGCAAAGAACTTCTTATGAAATTCGTAGTTCCTTGGCTTCGTGATATCACACAAGACGGTCTCTCCGACTCTCAGGCGTTGCTTTTCGTCATAGTCGCTGTCATACATAGGCACAAGCCCATGAGCGGTAACTTGGCAATATATCTTCATAGTTAGTTACATCAGATTCAGACACCAGTACTGGAAAGCCAGCTCTTCATATTTATCACGACCGCGCTTGTAAGTTTCATCACCACGGGTGATGAACTTCTTGAATACGCAGCCGTTACTCTTGCTTATCGCATATATGAAATCCCTGTCGGATCCAGCAATATCCATATACCATGCGCGGCTCCTGTCCCAGTCAAAGAAATCAACAGCTTCGTCAAACTGCTTCTGCGATGTCGCAAACGTAGTCTTAAGATCGCCTCCGAAGTTCATGACCGGCAGGAACCAATCCCACTTGCAACGAGTGTCAAGGGCAAACGGAAAACCGCCGTATTCAAACTGTTGCTGCTTGTTCACCATGAACCGCTGCGTCTCTGCAATCTCAAGCACCTTTGCAAGGAACTGATCGTGACGCGCCTCAGCACATAATGCCCTGTGCATTTCCTGAGCATGACGAAACTCGTCCTCCGAATACCGAACATCATCTACTGTGAGGCGATAATAATTCACCCTGTTAGGCTCCGTTATTATTGCATCTACCAGTGTACCGAATCTGAACGCCGCTTCTCTATCACCGAACTGCAAGCGCGGATGTAGTAGGTTCTTCAATTCGGTGAGGTCAGAGTTACTGACCTCACTCCTGTTATAATACTCGTCTGGATTATGATTCATGCTATTTGGCTTTTATATCATCCTCATAATAGATGTTCTCGTCTTGCAGGAATACCGGACTACTCTTGTCGTTAGCGCGCTTGTCGCAGAATGTCTGAATAGTCTTAAACTGCTTAGACAACTCTTCTACCGTCATCTTACGTCCAACTTCTTCCCACCAGAAAGCGAACATAACTGGGAAAGCTTCGACATTGAGAGGCGTAATTTTCTTCTTGACAGAAGTCTTCGGCTGATATGACGGAACAGACACAGCTGCGTTGTCAAATAGTCCCCCGACTTCTGCAATCTGACCAGCAGTCTCACGCATACGCCTTTCCTGCTCCTCACGCTCTCTGCGCTCCTGTTCTTGACGAGCAGCCTCCGCCGCTTCGCGTGCCTGCATTTCCGCCTGAATTCGTGCCGCCTCTTCTGCGGAAGCTTTGGCAGCAGATTCAAGTTCCTGCTTCTTCGACGGGAGTCTCGCCAGCAACTGTGACTTATGTTCTCCGACCTCCCACTTGAATTGCTCTTCAAAACGTGGACGCAACTCTGCAGCCACAGAATTACGGATTTCACTCTGCTGTTCCAATGTGAGGTTTACGGGGCGCAGGACAGATGAATACACGCTCTCTATCCATGCTGGAGCGAGTACGTCAGACACGCCTTTCATTTCGGCAGTGACTGCATCCCAATTGTCAAGCGACAGAGAAGAATTGAGTTGCGTCAATCCGTTCAATATCTGGCCGACATAAGTATTAAACTGCCTCTGATAATCATCCATCAAGTCAGCGCGATATTTTTTACGCGCCTGCTCTGCAAGATGCTTGCGCTCCTCCTCTGCTCTACGCGCTGCTTCCTCAGCGGCTTTCTTTCTTGCATACTTATTACGTTCTTCCTGCAGAAGCGCCGGAATGCTACCGGATTTTGTGACGTCCACATCATTCTCCATAGTTGTGAACACCTTACGGAATTCATCAAACAGCTTTGTGATAGGAGCACGACCGTCGTTCATCTTCTTGACAGTCTTACGCGCCCTGTCAATAAAGGTAGCAATCTCTTGATCCAGCTCGTCAGTCATGCCTTCCGCCCTGACTCTGTTAAGCAGGCTCTGACCGAACTCTATACATCTGTCATGGGATGTCTTATTGTTCTGGTATGCCTGTGGTGCATTTTGAGTGATCACCGAGATATTCTCGGTGGTCACCATTGTTAATTCGTTTGCCATAGCTTTACATCTTTAGAATGCGCCATCATCCTGCCCTGCCGCAACCTGAGGGTCAACCTTGACGCCGCCCGACATATCAGGCTCATCGCCGAACGCAGCAGGCTGTGCCGGAGGATTGCCCACAGGGTCTTCAACTCCGTAAATATCATCCATGCTTACAGGCTCTTCCATTTCAGTTTCAAGCTGTGTTGACTTACCGATTTTGACTTTCGGATAAGTCTTGAATGCGTGCTTGATGATCTTGGAAGAAAGGAAGCCGGTATCAATACCACCATTGACTCCGCTTGAATAGAGAGCGTTAGGACGCTCGACATAAGCCTGCTTCTCCTTATCCCAGTACTTGTTGTTCTTGCCCGAATAGCTCTGCAGGCGCATCCAGTCCTCTTCAAACATGACAGCATAGTCAATCGAACCGTCATTACGAGTGATACGCATGAAGCCTGCAATGACATGTCCGGAAGCGTGCGGATACCTGCATGAATATGAAACAGACTTACGTCCGTCCTTATCCGAGAACGTGAATTCATCCTCTGCATACACGATTACAGGATTGTCGGCGTGCCTGATCTGACCACAGTTGATTCGTAGCACAAGTTCGCCGTAACCTGAAATGGTAAGATTGCAACGGTATTCATAGCTATCCCTGCCGTTAGGAGTCGCAATCTTGTAACTGCGCGGAATAAGATAACACATTGCGCGAGCTCCCGGCTCCACGGACAAACCGCAGACCGCAAGGTCGATGAATGATGTGAACACAGAGAACGGCGTGCACTTCTGCAGGTATTCATTCTCTGAAATAATCCTGTTAAAATGCCTGCTTTCCTTCTCATAGAAAGCCTCTCCATCCTCTGTGTTTGTGATGGTGTTGTAGATGTGGATGAAACGAGCCTTTACGGCTTCATCCTTTACGATGTTGAGCGCGCCCAAACTATTGAGCCGTTCAACTGTAATGTTAATATTACCCATAGAAAGTTAATTAAAGTGTGTTTAACTTGGCTCCCGTGCGTGTTCCGATGTAAACGCTTACAGCCCTGAGTCAGACCCAAGAGCACGGGACATTACTCTATATGTAGGTCAGCGACTTAACGCTGAATTAAAAGTCATACTTGCTACTCATGTTCGTCATTACCTTACAATACGCGCTACCATATTGCTTATCTGCCTTTCCCTTTAGCGGGGCGAATTACGGTGTTTGCCGCAGTGTCCTCCGAGTCGCTATGTATGCGGTCTTTAGGTTTCTTGGAGAACCTGTATCTAACGATTGTCATCGCATTCAGGTTGTCCGCTGGCCGTACCTTGCGCTAACGGTGCAATAATCATAAGTGACGGATCACTTTTATTGAGTTTGGCTCCCTGCGACACGATCAAGCGTCGCAGGGTTGGGTTGCCCCTAACCCAGATGTACTAAAACCTAAACCTTATGCAGCGGGGCAATTGCTTTCGTATGGGGCGCAGACCGGAGGCGCCCGCAACCTTATGAAATCTTAACTAATGGTACTCTTTTACGATTTATTCACAACATCCTATTTCCGGTCTTAGTCGCACCTCTCAGCGGGACTCTATTCTTTTTCCCAGACCTTTCCGGAGCCTCCACATCTGTGGCATGGCTCCTTATTAAGTCTGATATAGTTCTGTCTCTTCTGCTCTGCCTCCATACGTGTAGAGGGTAAGCAATAGAACGTTTCCTGTGTCACGTCCACCTCTTCATCGGTGGCTATATTGAGGGCTGTGCAATCAACCACGCCGAAGCCCCTGCATGACGGGCACTCTTTCGGCGGCTCTTCGCACATAGGGCAGCTTGACAGCCCATATGGCTTGCATTCTGGACAACTCATATTAGAACTAATAATAATCTTGTGAAACACTCTGTAACTTGCGAAGCTCTACCATTGAATACTCAAGCTTGCCGGGTCGTCTGCGCGGATGTACCTTATCCTGTCTGCGCCACCTCTCAACATTGGCTCTGCCGAAAATCCTGTACGCCTGCTTCTGGGAAACATACTCAGGATCATTCTGTGTGCTTTTTATCTGGGCGACTATTCGCGCGGAAAGATCATTCATGAAAGTTTCATAAGTGACCATCTTGTCGGAGAACTGAATCATTGTCATACCTTGCGCTCCTCCGCGGCGCTATCGGTACCCTCGCAAAAGAGCTCAGGATTTACCCACTGAGGGAAAGAACTGCAAGTTATACAGGCAGGGAGCACGACCACTATGTATATGAAGTTGGCAAGATATTGAACAGCCTGAGTGCATCCGAAGAACTCCTTAAAGCCGTCGCTAACTGTCATAACAAAGCCGAATACAAATACTATTGCCAACAATACGTCGATTATTCTCTGATTCTTTTTCATGGTACTATGGGTTTATCGGTTATGCATAATAATTCATCAAAGCGCAGTAAGCCTCGTCGAGCATTTCAATCGTTTCCTTTACCTCGTCCTCGTTTTCTTCCTCGTGTAGCTGGATGATGTATGCAAGGCTGTTAGACAACCCTGTGCCCCCCCCATTAGAAATACTCACACTTGATCCTGTGAGTTCGTTCCTGACCTTAATCAACAACTCTCCGTCTGCGAATGTCCTGATGCAAGGGGTAGTTGAGTGAAATTTGAAATGCGAGACAACGCTTGTCACCAAGTCGGCGATTTGCTCGTCTGAATAATCATCCTGCAGCGCATATGCATCGTCGCTGAGGATTCGGAGGGCGATTTGCCTGATCCTCTCCTTTGAACCTGTTCTCATATCGGTATTACTTTAGCATGAATACTACTTGTTGGGGAATAAGGTGTATGCGAAACACCTGCGACCAAGGAATTTTGAGACGACTTGCGCAACCTTATCTTTAGCCGGCTGCGAACTTGGGGTGGTCTCCCCTGTCTGCCAACGATATATAGTTACCGTTGTGCATTTTGTAGCATGCACAATCTCCGCGCGGAGATTACGTTGCTCATACTGTGTTAGGGACTTCCAAATCTCCGGGAATGTCCTTGCATCTGTGGTAGAATTTTCTTTACTTTGCATCCTTAATCTACTTCATTACAGACTGTAATCAGTCAGTGATATAATTGAAAACGTTGCAAAGATAGGTTTTTCTTTTCAATATGCAAGGAAAAACTTAACTAATTGTAAAGAAAATTTTATCTCTATATGAGTATCGGTCTTAAAATCAAACAATTATGCGAAAGGGACGGCATATCCCTCGCAGAACTTGCAAGGCGACTCAATAGAACTCGCCCTGCCGTATATGAAATGGTTGAAAAGGAGGATGTTAACACATCTATCCTCCGCGAGTGTTCGACAATTTTCAATATCCCTGTATCCTATTTCTTCGAGGAAGAGGATGTATGCCGTATTGCCGAAATTCAGGAAAAGCTTTCCAAAGCCGAAAGGGAAATAGAATCCCTGCGAAAGGAAAATCTTTCCCTCAGATCAGACAAAGGAAATTCTACAAGAGTTATAGTAGAGCTTGACGTGACTCCTGACGAATTTATCAAGATGGGGCTAAAGGATAAAGTAATTCAGATTTTGAATAAATAATGAATAGCAACGCAAAACAGTTGGCGGAAAGCATCCTGAAAGAAGCCGCACTAACAGCAGGAGGCCATTGTTACCCATCCTCTGTTTCAACTAACGACGCCGATTTACTAATTGAGGCGCTTGATTTGCTCACGCCATACGGAACAACATCCTATCAGTGTAATGGCGCAGCTCCCATATTTACGATAAATGATATAGGTCGGATCTTTGCACAAAGCGGAGCATGGAGCGAAAAGGAAAGGATGGAAAGAATCGCCGCCGAAAGGCATACTGAACAAATGTCCGCCATGAAGCAAAATAACAAGCTTGTAAAGTGGAGCATATTTGCCACTATACTAATCGGGGCAATAACCGCAATACTAACCTTCATTTCAGCCTTATAACAAACACCTCGTCAATCTATGGATAAGGACAAGAGCACAAGGTACATAAAAGCGATACTAATCATCATTGGCGTCGCTTTATTATACATCATCGCCCTCAACGGAAGATACTGCAGAACTGGAGCAGACACGGCGATCATGTTCGACAAATGGAAAAAAGAGTGGGTAAGTCCGCAAGGAATTATAAAGCCCCAATAACCCTGAAACCCATTTAGAGCATTACCGGAACACGCTGATATTCAACACTCAATTGCTGCTGCTCAGGCTGCTATCAAGGCTGCTAAGTAATAAGCTATCATAAATCAAAAGGTCCCAACTCGTAAGAGATGGGACCTTTTCGTTTTATTTAAAAAAAGTATTTATCAATGCATTGACTTCATCGTAGGCGTAGCC
>JAFZFH010000047.1 GCA_017555965.1 Bacteroidales bacterium | reverse complement strand
TCAAAATCCATGAAAAACAATGCTATTCATTGATATTCTAAGATATTGAGGCACAAAAAAAGAGAGCAGTAATTTGCTCTCTTTCTTTAACTTACGCTATCTAATTAGCTCATTATCAATCAGTTAGCTGTTACCACTCCATGCGGTTTAAGTGTCTGATTCACAATATGTTGAATAAATCGCGATACACGCCACTTACACTTTGTAAGTTATGCTTTACCAAGCGCCTCGCAAGAGCATAAATATCAGTATGTCAATCCTATGCAAAGGTAAGAATTTATTTTGAATTAACAAAATATTTGTTGAAAGGTTCCAAATAATGGATATATCGGAAAATTCTATAAGCATCCATCAAATTCTTCTCTTACTATACCTTCGGACTTATATATTTACATTAACGTTACATTTTACTCAAATCGGTACTTTTATTATATGTAACATACTAATAATTAAGTGTCTAATTAAATCAATTATTGATTGGATCCTGGCATACTTTGCACAGATGCCCTGACCTGCTCATCCTTGTATCGTTTTTGTATCGTAACACTATATATTATTGAATATAAAATAGATAAACATTCTAAATCACGATTATACTTACAAATTTCACAATAGCTTTAACGTTGATCTATAAAAATCAATGTAAAATCTCTCATTATATGCGCACTACGTTCTAATATATTCAGAATGCGAATCATTTAAGGTGTTGAAAATATGGCAATTACAATATTGAGTTAAAGGCTTACTCTATTAAATTCACTCAAATTATTTGATAATAATCTATTTAGTCATCCTTTATAGCGTTTTCATTAGTAATATCCAATGAGTTTGCTACCAGTTCGGTAAACACTCTTTCGCAGCCTTGAGCATCTGTATATTTGCTGTTCCGGAGGTGGCCTTTTACATGCACGAGCACTCCCCTGCTCAGGCCTCCAAGATTGATTCCTTTTCCTTCCCAAACGACTACGTGATGCCATGTTACCTCTACCACATTATTCTTAGATGTGTCTGTGTAATGCCTTTCAGTGGCAAGACTGAAATTCGCAACCAGTCTGTCATTGATGGAGCATATTCTTACAGTGCCTATCCTACCTTTTAGTTCAGCCCTGTTGATTGTCTGATTTCTCATATTTCCTACGATTTTGAGTTAAACTTACATGTCTGTTCATCAGTGAAGCTATAGAACGATCCGCTGCTGATGATTATGTGATCCAGAAGCTGAATCTGCATCAGCTTGCAGGCCTTGGAAAGCTGCCTTGTTTGCTCGATGTCAGACAGACCAGGTGTAGGGTTGCCCGACGGGTGATTGTGGTAAATAATTATGTTTGAGGCACCTTTACTAAGAGCCTGCGCTATAATGTCTCGATGACTGATCACCACTGAGTCTAGAGAGCCCTTGAAGAGCATGTCAAACGAGATGACCAGATTGGACTTATTGAGGTAGGCTACCCATAGTTCTTCATGCTGAAGTGTCCTCAATCTTGATGAGGCTACCTCTACGGCCTCTTTTGATCCAGAAATGATCTTACCTACGGCATCTTCGTGTACGCTCATATATCTGGCTACAACGTCTCTTAGTGCATTTATCTTTTCCTCCTGAGCCTTAGTCAGTCCGTGCAATCTAGGATTAAAACTCTCACTCAGCAGTTCGTTCAGTGCTATCGGCTCCTTGAGCTTCAGACCGAGTCTTTCCAATGACTTCATATTACCTGTGTTAAGTTGTTGAACTTGAATTACAAGCAACAATAAGAGACGGACGAAGTATCTGCGCAAGATGCAGATGAAGAATACTGGCCAAGGGTCCGGAGATTCTTTAATCTGGCGTAGCCTCTTCTTGTCCGCAGATACTTCCGTCGCTAGGTTCGCGGCGTAATTCAGGACAACAACAAAACAGCTTGACACCCTTGCCTGTATGTGTTGCTGTGAATGTGGAAAAGTGTGCAGATTTGGGTAAAACTCATTTAAAAAAATGTGCTCAATCCGCAAAAACTCGTTGGAAAAATTGTGGCTATTATTTGAAAAGTCGTTGCAAAAAGTGTATATTTGTCCTTAAATAAGAATCAGACTATGTTGAAAAGGAAGATTGAAGATACTCTAATTGCGTGGAAAAACAAGCCAGCACGTAAGCCACTTGTGATTATGGGCATTCGTCAGTGTGGTAAGACATATATATCGCAACACTTCGCTGAACAAAACTACAAGAATGTCGTTTACATGAACTTCATCAAGCAGCCTGAGCGGATTAATGCCTTCGCTGGATCTAAGGATGTCGACAGCATTCTACTCAACTTGTCTGCTCAGATTAGGGATGCCAAGTTCATACCAGGAGAAACCTGCCTTATCTTTGATGAAATTCAGGAGTGTCCCGAGGCTAGGACTTCGCTTAAGTTCTTCAAGGAAGACGGGCGTTTTGATGTAATAGCCACCGGCTCCCTGCTGGGTGTCCAGGGTTACGGCGATGAACTCAAGAAACGGCGCCGTAAGCTGGTTCAAAAGAAGGAGCTGGGCATCAATTCAGTCCCTGTCGGCAGTGAAGACATCATCGAGATGTACCCGTTGGACTTCGAGGAGTTCCTCTGGGCCAACGGAATGAATCAGGACGTTATCGAGGTGCTCAGGAAATGCCTGGCGGAGGAAAAGCCCGTTCCGGAAGGAATTCACGTAGCTTTGAAACAATATCTGAATCTCTATGTAGCTATCGGCGGGCTTCCCGCCCCCATCAATGCGTTTCTGACTACAAATAACATGAACGCAGTGAGTGAGGAATACAAAGCCATCTTGAAGGAGTACCGCGATGACATGGTCAAGTATGCGCCTGATAAAGATAAGCCACACATCCGTGAGTGCTTCAATTCTATTCCCAAGCAACTCGCCAAGGAGAACAAGAAATTCCAATACAGCAAGGTAAAGCCAGGCGGGCGGAGTGAAACCTATCTGGGCTCTCTTCAGTGGCTTGAGGATGCCGGAATAATCTGTCGATGCTACAATACTGACATTACGGGTCTTCCGATGGAAGGCAACTCAAAGGACAACGTGTTTAAAGTATATACTGCGGATATCGGTCTTCTAATAGAGATGCTTGGCCCAGGAACTCGTGCAGACATCCTGCAAGGCAACCTCGGAGGATTCAAAGGTGCCATCTTTGAGAATCTTATGGCCGACACGCTTCACAAGAAACAGCAGAGATTGTACTACTTCCTTAAGGATTCAGGCCTCGAGCTGGACTTCCTCATCCGGATGAAAGGCGAATGTGTGCCGCTAGAAGTGAAAGCGAAGACCGCCCAGTCAAAAAGTATCAAGACTGTCTTGAATCACCCGGATAAATACCACGTGAAACATGTCATCAAATTTGGTGACTTCAATGTCGGACGTGTAGGACAACTGTTAACCCTTCCTAACTATATGCAGTTCCTCCTGGATTTGGATCCGGAAGAAATCATCCTCGAACCAATTGACGTAGATGCTGTCAACTCTCTGGCAAAGGAAATTTTGGGATAAATGTTCCGCACGTTATCAATGTGTCTCATAGAATAGAATCCTTACGGCCTTTGAAGACTCTTTAATGGTATAATCGCCGTATCAGGTATTATATATAAAGATAGACCGACTTTATGGCGCATACCTTAAAGTCGGTCTATTCGTCTTTGTGAGTGTTTACTTTCCGGCCTCCACAGAGTCTTTGCGGAACTGCTTGAGAGCCTTCTCAAGCTCGAGTGATGCTTTGCGGGCGCGTGCTCCCGCAGCCTTGTTGCCCTTTTCTGCCTGAGCAGTAGCGTTCTCAATGAACTGTGCTCCAAGCACCTTGATCTGATCAACTAATTCCTTCATGATTAAATGTTTTTATGTGTTACTGAATACTTTACTTCCAGTCCCTTGAGCTGCGCGAACTTGCAGATGTACGAGAAGAAGCAGTCGTCGAACTGGAACCAGTGGTCCACAGTGCACTTCTTCACACCCAGTAACTCTGCCACCTGAATTCTCTTGAGGCCGTTCCTTTTGAGATATGCTTCGAAGAATCCGATATTTGGTTTCTTGGAAGTAGCTCCACTTACCGGGATCTTAAGCGCGCTTTCCTTGACTCCAGGTTCCTTCAATTCAAAGCGGATCTTCATTCCGTATGCATCGAAGAGGGCGTATATGGTGGATATCATCATGTCATCCTTCTTCAGCCAATAGTATACGCTTTGACGGGAGATTCCCATCTTCTCTGCAATCATAGGGGTGGAAAGATCATTTACTTCCAGGAACTCGCCTATGAACTTTAGATTCTGAAGTTCCCACTTACCATCCTGAACCATCTGTGTTTCAGGATTCCTAATACCTTCCTTAGGCATAGCCGATCTGTTTTGGGCTGATGTACAAAGTCATTATGACGATAAATCATAAATTTATTTGTCATAAATCATAATATATTTTAACTTTGTGCTCAGTAGTTTTTACTTTTACTGTACAATATCCTTGCGATAAGGCAAAGGTATGAAAATAATTTTATTTAACGCAAATAATATTAATTTTTAACGAGATTGATATGATGGAGATGAGATATGCAGATACAGACGTTCTGACTTTGCTTGCAATCCCTATAACCGATGTCCTTGTCGGACTTGGTTATTCTGACAAGCATGTGAAGGACATGTATTACTCCCCTTTCAGGAACGAGACATCTCCTTCATTCCATATCAACCACAGATGCAATATATGGTATGACCATGGAGCCGGAATCGGCGGAGGTGTCATGGATCTGGTCAAGCTGCTTCTGCACTGCAGCTCAAAGGAAGCGATGAAATTTCTTTCAGACATCATAGGTTTGATACCTGATATAGCGGAAAGACCTGCTCCTGCGGTACCTTCTGAGAAGTCCTCGATGATAGTCGTCATGAAGACCTGTTCCCCTGTCGTCAACTCTACGCTTCTGCAGTATTCTTCCGTAAGGGGCATAAGCAACGATATCCTGAACAGGTATTGCAAGGAGGTAGTATATGAGGTCAAAGGGAAGAGGAACCATCAGTTCCATGCAATTGGATTCCCTAACTGCGAAGGCGGCTGGGTTCTGCGTTCTTCCCGATACAAGAGGTGCACGGGTAATGCGCCTACATGGATAGATGTCAATGGAGACTATTCCATGCGTCGAAGCTCCTCTACCCTATGCGTCTTCGAGGGGTTCATGGATTTCCTCTCATGGAGGATGATAGAGGACGGCAAGCCAGCCGAATGTGACTGCTGCGTGCTGAACAGCGTCAACAACCTCGGCAAGATAATTTCAAAGGCGATGGACTACGAGTGTGTCCGTTGCTATATGGATAATGATGAAGCAGGGCTGAAGGCATTCTCTCAGCTGGCTCAGGTTTTAGAAATGACAGATGTAAGTATAAGTGACATGTCGGGTCTGTATGAAGGATACAATGACCTGAACGAGATGCTGATGAACAATCGTACCCACTTTAATACTTAACATCATGGAACACACAATCTCGAAAGAGCTTCAGGAGAAGCTCGACAACATCAATTGGGAGTCCCTGCAGGCCAACTACGGCATCTCCAAGGACTATGTCTATTCAAACAATTCAGTTGCGTCACAGCTTGCGTACGGTCAGCCCACCGACCTTATACCTGCCCGTAATGACGTCTTCTCAGGAATGGTGTCACTTAGGGCATATCCTGTTCAGGATTCTCCTGAATGGAAGGTCAAGGTCATTGCGATGGAGAAGGAGAAGACCAAGTACGACACTCTTACTCTCTACAACCAGCCGCTTCCTGACAGGGTCCGGGATGCTCTTCTGCAGCGTACCGACTGGGTCGGTAATGACGGCAAGACCAAGTATGGCCATGCCAACGCAAATGCCGGCGAACCGGTCAAGCTGACCATCGACGGACGCGAGCAGCAGTTCCTGGTTTCCATTCATCAGCCGACAAATGTCGTCATGGGAATGTCCGTGGATCAGGTCAAGGCACACCTCTTCGACAAGGACGGCAATGTAAGGGACAGGGGTATGTACGGCGTTCAGTTCACGCCTGAGCAGGCTAAGGGCCTCGCCGAAGGGCGAGCCGTGCGTCTGGACGGATGCCGCAACAAGGAAGGCCAGACATTCAGCTGTTATGTTCAGTTCGATGCGGCACAGCGTCAGGTCGTTGCCTGTCACCCTGCATGGCTGAAGGAGGCTCAGAAGACGGGAACTGACCTGGGCTTGGGGCAACAGAAAGGCCAGGAGAAGACTCCTCTGAAGCAGGAGAAGGCCGCAAACAAGAAAGCCGTCAAAAGATAGGACGTCGTTACAGAAATGGCAGACCTATCAGATAAACGGGGCATTGGAGGTCTTATCCTGAATGCCCCAACCATTTATCCGTTTGTAAGTGGCGACGTGCGCTGCTCGGTAACCACATACAAGAACAACGGAACTCTGGCAGTAGAGCTTCATGCTCCTCTTGACCTTCCGGAGTTTCCTCCAGGAATGGATCCCTATCAGAAATGGTTCGCAACAGTCACACTGAATCTCTCGGGTTCCGCAGAACTGCCTCCAGATATCCAGTTTGTTGATGAACGAGACTGTCCCGGCATCGCCCGATGGCTCACAGAACACGACATCGCGCATCCTGTTGGAATCATAGAGTATTTTGAGAACTGGCCATTCGAGGCTTTCCGGTTCAACCTTTCAAAGAAGGAATATGACCTGGTCTATCGGATGCGCCAGGAGACTTTGGCAAGAGAAAGCCGAAAGCAGCATACAATGAAAAGATAGTAACCACTAATCCTCAAACCATGCTTGGCATAGTCGCAGGGGACATCATAGCGTCTCCATATCAGTGGGCTGATGCTCCAGACAGATATTTCGTGATGGGAGAATCCACGCGTGTCTACCGCGGTGGACGTGAAGTGAACGTGCATCCGCATTTCACGGATGGAACAGTGCTGTCCCTTGCCGTTGCCAGATGGATCATGCAGGATGAAAGCCGAAGTCCATACAGGCTGTCTGCCATGATCAGGGACTTCGGAAGAGACTACCCTAACTGCGGCATGTCTCCAAGGATGCAGAGGTTTGTTGAAAGCGACTCCCCTCGCCCCTTTTCAGGTGATGAGAGTGCTGTCGCGATGATGGCCGCCCCCGTCGGGCTCAGAGCCTCCAGCCTTCCTGAAGCCATATCAATGGCCAGACTGGTGGCTTCGTCTGTGTCATCAAACGAACAGTGTTCCAAGTCTGCCCAAGCAGTCGCCCAGGTCGTATGGATGGCACGCCACTCAAGGGAGAAGGAAGACATACGCTTCACCATTGAGAAGGACTTCGGCTATGACCTGTCGATGAAGGAGAACGACCTGAAGGCGCTGCTAGGCGGAGCTGTCCGGGAGCCTATTCTGGTGAATGGAATAGAGACAGGAGAAAGCTATTACCGGATGCCGGAGAAACCTCGCCAAGACTATTCTTCAGAATTAGCCGTTACGGCCTCCATGAGGGCCTTTCTGGAATCAGACGGGTTCGAGGATGCGGTCAGACGTGCGACGGCTCTAGGAGGAGATTCCTGCACGATTGCAGCGCTTGCCGGTGCTGTGGCGGAACCGTTCTATGGGAATGTCCCGGAAAAGATATCCGGACTGTGTGAGAGGTACCTGGATAAGAACCTGAACACCGTCATGCAGATGTTCGAGACAATCGACTTACATAAAGGTAAGAGCGCCGGAAAGATCGAGAAGCGTCAGGATGACTCATTCAGAATCATTAAGGCAGGAGAGATTCGGATATTCGTTGTTGATTCCTACAGGAAGGATCTTATCGAAGCGATAAGAAACAAGTTCGGCAGCGATTCTATTATCATACCGCCCAAGTCAGCTTCTGCTAAGATCGAGGAGCTCTCCAGACAGCCTAAGGACGGAACATATCTTGAGTGTCCTAGGCCGGATGTCAGGACAGTGTATTTCCAGAACGGAGAATTCCGCACTTCAGCTACAGCCGAAGGAGTCGGAATGGTCAGCAAGGAACTGCGGATGAGATCCAGGCAGGACTTCTGCGAGATAAAGTCTTATGCTGAGTTCGTAAAGAGGACACTTCAGGATGCGGTCGGCTATGTATATGACT
>JAFZFH010000046.1 GCA_017555965.1 Bacteroidales bacterium | reverse complement strand
TTGAATGCATCGATGCGAGTGAAGGAATATATAGAGCTCAATATAGTTCGCAGTCGGGAGATAAGATGAGCATTTCAGTAGCCAGTGAAGGCTTTATCAGTGCTTATGCCGAAACAACCATTCCTAAAGCTTTTCCTGAGAGAAATATTGATTATCAGATGATACCAAGTGGAATAGATAAATATGATAATGTGCTGTATGTAACTATATATGATGCAGATGTAGCGTATGGATACGGACTGCAAGTATGTAATGAAACCATCTATGAGTATCCGACTGGTCAAGAAAGGTGGTTAGACAGATATGCTGGTAACCTTTATCCAAAACAGGAAGATTTTGATGGTATCGTTCCGGTTTCTCTTGAAGCAGTTGATATAAGTCTATACGGTGAATATCTGTGGGCTTGGGAGGGACGGTCTCTTAAAAAAGGTGCAACCACATTCTCAATAGAGCCCCAGACTTACGGTATAAATTATCTTGATTCATATGATTCATTCTTTCTCTACGAAGGTGAAAGAATGATGTATGATGACTTTGGTAATGAGCTTGGAACTGTCCCTTACATCAATAGGAATAAGCTTCTTCTCTATACAATGTCAGAGGAGTTTTATAAATACACGGTTGCCTATGAATTTCAGGCAGATTATGATGGATTTATCGGTTTTGTGGCCCCGTCTAACTATTGCTATTCAAACATTGATAACGGATTCGGAGCCTTTGCGGGTATCAACGTTGTAGAAACTGGCTGGATAACAAAGGAATTCATTGAAAATAACAGGTAGAAATGAAAAGATATATATTGGCTGCAATAGCCGTTTTAATGATATTGAGTGGATGTGAATACAATCCATATTATGACGGTCAGATTCTTCGAGTCTATCAGACCAAGTACGGCTTGATAGAGACTGATGGAGCTCATCTGTATGTTCCAATAGAAAGCACGAGACCATATGTGCTGGAAATATATGGTGGCAAAGGAAAGAATCACATAGTGACTGTGTCTGATCCTGAACTGCTTGCATTTATATACAGAGAGGCATCAGTCGAAACATTCCTTGATTCTGGTGTTGAAGCGGCGAATCTGACATTGCAGCCTCGTCAGCTCGGAGACACCACGATGGAAATCCTTGATGAAGATACCGGAGAATCAATCAGCATTAATCTTCATATTGTCAAAGCATACAATATGATGGAGATACATAATAGTCAGAACAGTCTTGCCATTGGTACTGTTATCGCATTTGATTATCCGTCGCCGTCAGACGATATCAAAATATGTAGGAAAAATCAGGAGAACGGTGACCTTGAATATCTTTTTGATGCAAAGTGCAGATTCCATGATTGTGACACAACAGTAATGATGGAGTTGACATACCTTGCTGACGAATTTGAACAGCCAGACATTCACGGATCAGAGATCACTAAGAAATTTCTAGTGCAATCTGAAGAAGGATATGTTACAGGAGAACCTTACTACACACTTGACATGATGAACCTTAACTATATGAAGATTCTTACTCGTGAAGTAATGGATGATTATGATAGATATGAATATCATTACAGATTCCGATTCATAGATATTACAGAAAACGAAAACCCAGATTTGCTGTCCCCGGAATCGAAGATCTTTTACGCAAATAGTGCAACGCTTCAACCATGGATAGAGTAGTGTTCTAGACATGTTTTATGCAGTAAATGAAAAATGTCTAATCATTAAAACGAACGATCATGAAGATTTCAAGAGCTTTAGCGGCAGCTGTCCTGCTGTCATTCATAATGCTGTTTTCCGTTGATGTAAATGCCCAGACAGTTTCTGTGAAGGTTGGAACTGGCGATAAGGAGAAGAAGGACGAGCAAAAAGAAAAGGTCGTAGAGAAGGTTGTGGAGAAATCCGGACCTTCAGTTGAACAGGAACTGAAGAAGCTGTTCGGGCTCAAATCCGAGACTTCACTGACTGGTCCAAGAGTAGAGAATATAGGTAAATACTTTCTGGATAAATATACTGGAGAAGTAACAGTTGTAGGATACTACAAGAATGAACCAGTGAGATGGAGAATCCTCAGGGATAATGTTCCTGAAGATGTGATTGATGAGGAGCAGCTTGTTAACTATCAGCTGATCAAGTTTGGTACAGGTGATAATGATATAGTCCTTGTGAACGTGAATTCTGGAGTTATGTGGGGTGTAGACTTCAAAGGATTAAGTTTTAACTTCAGGAATACAAGATTTACCTATATCCCGATGAGGGATACAGAGCGGTAGTAATTACCTCTACCAGTAGAACCTGAAGTTCTTGGTCCTAACGGCGGAATGCTGATAATCGGATTCGCAATAAAGCCTGACTCAGTAACTGGTCAGGCTTTGTAGTTGCTTGCAATTATCCGAATGAGAATAGTATGAAATTATTTTTGTACGCATAAGTAGGCTAAAAGCTGGCGAAATCTATTTTGATAATAAATGAGGATAATTCAAAATTGGATTTCCAAGGAAATCAAGATAATTAAGTGACATTTAAGTGGGAGGTATCCATGAACATTGATGCACATTGAGGAGGAGTTATAGAGAAATAATGTTAATTTTAGGGATAGATTTTCTAACGATCCGAACTACGGACAGTCTGTATGGAATTCTCAATGCTTTAGGCGTAAAATGGACATATCCTTATGCATCAGAAGTGATCAGGAACCAGGAAAAGGTAAACACTTTGTGGGGTATCAAGAAGGTTCTGGAACACTATGGAGTGAAGGTTACCGGTGTGAAATCACAGAATAAGTCCCTCAAGGATATGACTTATCCTTTTGTATGCTTAGGTTCTGAGGGTTTCGTGGCGGTCACCAAGGAAATAGATGACCCGAAGACATTCGAGGAAGACTGGAATGGTTATGCCTTACTATGCGATGCTTCTCAGGCGAAGGAATCTGCTCTCGATCCTACAATGGTAAGTGAGGTGGAGGGAGTTATCCGTAACCTTGCCAAGCAAGGTATGACTATGCTGATAGTGACGCACGGAATGAGGTTCGCCAAAGAGGTAAGTACCCGCATCTTCTTTATGGACCAGGGAATCATCTATGAAGACGGTACGCCGGAACAGATCTTTGACAATCCTCAGAAGCCGAATACCATAGCATTCATCAAGCGTATCCGCTCTCAGATGTCTTAAACTCTATCTTATCCGTCTTCTCATCCCATTTCCTGAAGGCGATAATACGCAATCTATTGATAATGGGCTAATTAGATAGTCTAAGATAAAAAAGAGAGCATTTACGTTGTTCTCTTTTTTTTGATGCTTACCAAGGTTATCAGTACTCGATCTTGTCAGTCTTATCATTCCATTTTCTGAATGCGCGGAGGGCATTCGATCGCATAAAATGTTCACATTTGATAGAACGATCTTCATATTTAAGCTCGAGTTGATCGTAAATGAATGAATCATCGAAGTTAATAGCCTTTGCATCATCCTTTGTGTTGCCATAGCAAATTCTGCTTACACCAGCCCAATAAAGGGCGCTGAGACACATTGGGCAAGGTTCGCATGAACTATATACTGTACAACCTGTCAGCTGAAATGTTCCTAGATTTTTACATGCGTTCCTGATAGCCATCACCTCGGCATGAGCTGTAGGGTCGGAATTTGGCACAACTCGGTTTGCACCGGTTGCAATTACCTCTCCGTCTTTCACTATCACTGCTCCAAAAGGGCCACCACCTGCATCAATGTTTTCTATTGACAAATTAATGGCCATCTCCATGAACTTCGCATCTTCTGCTGAATACTCAGTCGTTTCTTTCAGGCATTTATCCATTTTACACATAGTAATTCTTCTTTATTACTTGTATATGCAATTTTACTTCCTACAAATGTAGCATATTATTTATTTGAAATTGAATAGAATTCCGTGAAAATCAACTGATAATCGGATCCCCGGTCCAGCCGGGGATGACTATATCGCCAACGTGACAAGGGTAGAGCCGGGGATGACGAGGGAATTGTTTTTTATACCGGAGGATGTGCACCCTTCTTTACGACGATTTTGTCAAATGCTGCAAGCAGTCCCGGCAGAATGAATATTATGAGCAGTATGGCTGAGAGAGCTCCTACTGATATGCTGTGGAGGATCAGGGAGATTGTAGGGTCAGTCAACAGCATTGACATGATGTAAGGACAGAGAATCAGTATCAGTCCTGACGTCATGATAGAGTGGATCGTGTTCTTATATGCCTTGCGGAGAGCCTGCCATATCGGATGATACATTCTCTTCTTACGATAGTAGTCTGTGAACAGGATGGCGTAATCTATGGTGGCTCCCATCAGGATGCTCTGTGTGACCAGATATGCGAGATAGTTCATCGGTTGTCCTCCAAGCCCTCCCACGAATGCGCACACATATACAGCTGACATAACTATGAGAAGCAGGAATACCGGCACAATCATCGAACGGAAAGTCAAGGCTACCGTTATGAAGATGACGATGATTGTGAGCAAAGTCACCACCGTCATCTCATGCGAGAACCCGTCTTTCATCTCCTTGTACATCACAGATTCTCCGATAAGGTAGCATTCTCCGTCAAAAGTTTTGTCGCATTCTTCGCTCAGTCTTCCTATGAAGTCAAAGGTTTCATGGGACTCTGTTTCGTAGTCCGATACGATGGTCGCGATTGAATATCTTTCGCCTCTAAGGTTTCCAAGCCCCTCTGTCATAGACTGTTTCATGGATACAATGCCCTCTTTTGCGGCTTCGTCAATGAATCGCTCATACATAGGGTCGCTGAGAAGTGTTCCTGTCAGGAAATCCATGATGTCAGCTATCGACATCTTAAGAGTGGAGGTGTCGTTGTTACGGCTTCCGTAGAACATGAACAGCAGGTCTATGTCGCTTTGTGCCACGTCTATTCCTGCATTGCGCAGGGTACTGCCTATTTTTTCCGCCGAATATTTCTTGTCAGAAACTGCCATATCCAACAGAACCTCTACTGGGGTAATCTTTTTTGGTTTTTCGACCTTCGGAGTTTCTGTTACAATTGGTGTCGGAGTTTCCGCTTTCGCTGTACTATCTGTCTGCATAATGATTTCAGCTACAGAATCTTCCTGAATAGGAGTCACAGACGGTTGAATTGGTCCGGCAGTCACTGCTGAATCAATCTGATGCCTTACTTCCGCCAGTTCACTTTTCTGCTCATCAGAAATCATTCTTGCGTAGGCCTTACGAGTAAGGATATTTTCATTGATGTATCTGATGAAATCCTGCGCAGTCATGCCGGATTTTGAGTGTCCTGCCAATCTGTAGATTATAGATGCCTGTGTGTGATCAAATCCAAGGAATTCTGCCATCTCGCGCGATGTCATCTTCTGAGTTGAATTCTCGAATGTGAATCTCGAGGCCAGAGTACTTTGTATGGTGGTATCCGGTACAGATATCTTAACAGCGACTGTATCGCGCGGACTTGGTTCTGGAGAAGACGCGACTTCCGGTTCAAGGGAAGCTGGTGCTTCAGGTTCAGCGACCTGTAGGGGAGCGACATCCACCTGCGCTTCTTCTTCCTCTTCCATGAGACCGTTCATGATGTCCTGCATCATATTGTCAATGTCAAATCCTGCAGAATATTCCGCAGGAAGTTCACTTACGAACTTCTCAATATCCGAGAAACTCATCTCCTCGTTCCTTTCCGGATGTGCAGCTGCATAATATACGATGCCTAGAAGGTCAGGCGACAGCATGGTACTGTCGATGGATTCAGCTCCTGCTGGCAGCAGGGTGCTCATTTCCCTGATGAATCCGATCATCTCATCTGCCGTGCGTTCCTTCAGCATAATTGATGGATAGCTCAACGCAGTTACCACTTTCGAGTCGCTTGCGAGTGAGTCTATCAAAGGTATGATCTTCTCCTGCTCATCGGTCCTGTAAAGCAGCACTGTCTGATTCTGCTGAGGGAATTCACGTGTAATTTCTGTAGGCCAAGTATTTGAAAATGAAATCGCTGTGCGCTTTGAGAGAAAATATGAGGCCACAAAGAATATTGCGAAAAACACTGCTATGAGCATGCGATGGCGTACTTCGAACCCCGAAAGTTTGTATGTATGCAGCAGGGGTACTTTTTTCGTCGTCTTCCTGATGAGTTTGTCGAAGGATAATATAAGGGATGGAAGCACTAGGTAGATGGATACAAGGCTGAGGAATACGCCCTTAGACAGGACAAGTCCCATATCCAGACCGATTTTGAAGTCCATGAATGCCAGCATTGACATACCCAGAATCGTGGTCATTGCGCTACCGATGATTGGAGAAGTGGTGTCTGCAAGTGCCTGAGTCATGGCCTCGACCTTATCATTATTCCGTTCTCTTACCTTCCTGTATCTATTGGCCAATATGATTGAATAATCCATGGACAGAATCAGCTGAAGAATGGATGCAATGGCGCTTGTCACCACTGAGACCCCTGGAAGGAATACATTACTTCCCATGTTTATCGCCACAGCGATGCCTATTGGAACAAGAAATAAGGCTGCCTCAATGACGGAAGCACACATTATTACCAGAATCAATGTCAGCAGTCCGACACAGACGATGGCAATGAACATCATGTTGTCCGGGAGCAGATTGGCTGATGCTGTTTCTACTGTTACGCTGTCGCCATATCTGCCACTTATGGCGTCTGCAACTTCATCCGGCGATGCGCTCGGGTTCAAGACAAATTGGTAAAGCGTATGTCGGTCGTTGGAGCGGTTGCCGATTATTGCAGCAATGCCGTCCAATTCCGTCAGTTCCGCGGCAAGAGAATCGTGTACGGCCTCGTTTGTGAACATGGCACTTACTCCTGGACCATTTATGTCGATACCGCTGAATAATGACTTCAAGGTGTCCAGTCCATGCTTCATCCTGGAATCGTCAGGGAGATAAGTGGTCATATCGGAGACGATCCTGACTTCAGGAAGCGCACATACTCCCGCCACTCCTAATGCAATCATCAGGACAAGCAGGAAATGTCTATATCTTATAAGAATCCGTGCGATACGTTTCATCTGTTTAATGTTCAGGCTGATTTTCCGCACAAAGATAATAATTCTACAGAAGATTAAGTAGAGAATTTCAGCTTGTAGCCGACACCGCGAATGCTTTCTATTTCTATGGAAGGATCTTCCTTGAAATGGTTGCGGAGGCGGGTGATATAGACATTGAGGCTGCGGAGATTGAAGTAATTGTCGTCACCCCAGAGCTCCTTCAGCAGAGCTGATGTATTCACAGTCTTTCCGAAGTCACGGCAGAGACGGAGCAACACCTCAGATTCTCTTGCCGACAGGGTAGTGTCACATTGGTGGATTTTCAACACCTTCGAAGAAGGAATGTATTCGTATTGGCCTATCTTATAAACGGTTTCAGCTGATTCTTGAGTCTGAAGCCTTCCTGCAAGTGCTCTGACTCTTACGATGAGTTCATCGATGGCAAACGGTTTCTTCAGGAAGTCGTTGCCTCCAACTTCAAATCCCTTCACTACATCTTCTGTTGAAGAACGTGCAGTAAGGAAAAGTATAGGCGTATTATATCCTTCTGCTCTGAGTTTCTTTGTCAGAGAGTAACCGTCCAGGTTTGGCATCATAATGTCACTTACAATGACATCAAATGCCTCTTTTCTGACAGTCTCCAGTGCCTGAAGACCGTCATAAGCAAGATGTACATCGAAATTTCTGTCTGACAATGTGTCTGAGAGAATCTCAGCAAGCATCCGCTCATCTTCTGCTAAAAGTATCTTTATCCTATTGCTCATTAACTGGCAGCTTTATCGTTACTGTTGTTCCTTCGCCGACGCGGCTTTTCATTGATATTGTTCCTTTGTGAAGGTCTACAACCTGTTTTGCATAGTATAATCCAAGTCCATATCCTCTTACCGTATGAATATCACCTGTCGGCACTCTATAGAACTTCTCAAAGACGTGTGAAAGGTGATCTTTCGATATTCCGCATCCGTTGTCTTCTATCTCAATGGACACATCTGCGGACTCATAAGACACCGTGATATCTACAATAGGATCTGATGAATATTTGACGGCATTGTCGATTACAGTAGCAAGAAGATTCTTGATGTGGAATTCATCCGCCATGATCTTGATGTCCTCAGCGCAGTCAATATTGAACACCGGTGTCTTTCCACTGTTCATTACTGCTCCTTGAGTGAGCTGACCAACGATGTCGTTAAGATATACCCGGGTAGGATTGTATTTATACTCACGACCTTCCACTGACACTGAAAGGATGTGTTCCACCATCGTTGAAAGCTGGGTCAATTGTGATTCAATTATCTCAAGATATCGGCTTCGTTTCTCTACGTCAGCATCAGCAGAGAAGTTTCTTAAAGCATCTGTTGCTGCAACAGCAACAGAAATAGGTGTCTTCAGTTCATGGGTGATATTGTGGGTGAAATCACGTCTCATTTCCTCAAGAGTCTTCTGTCGGAACATGGTCCTGACAAGATACAGAAGTACTCCTGCCAGTAGCAGGACGATTGCAACTGATGACATAATCAGTCCCCACATTCTGCTCAGAAAGACCTTAAATGGCATTTCAATGGAAAGAAGGAGTGAGTATCTTCCGTCATCATCGATCGGTATGACGGTGGTCATCGGATCATTCAAGGCTGGTTGTTCTCCTTTTGTCATAATGACACGAGGATCCTCACCATCATTCACAAGAACTTCCGCATAATAGGGCTGATATGCATCCAATTCTATCAGATTCGGCTCAAAATAGAGGGAAAATTCATCAAGATTGATCTTTATATAGGTAGCCTCAGCCAACCCAGGAATAGCATCCATACGGAACGCCTTATAGATGCTTTTGTAGATTGCAGATTCAACCCTTCTTCTGAAGTCTGTCACAGAATCATTATACATACGATATACCCAGACAGACTCAACTACAGCAAGGGTAAGCAGCGACAGGACTGCAAGAATCGATATGTTTCTAAAGAATTTTCGTGACATCTTCGGCAGATTTTATACAAAAGTAGCAATAAATTCCGCTCTGTCGGAAGACTTAACAATAGTTAACATTTATTAACGTAGAGTTAACTCAGATTACGATTTTATGTCTATATATTTGCTGTCGAAATCTTAAATCCAATATTGTTATGAAAAAGTTGATTCTCATTATCAGTATGGCATTGGCAAGCAGCCTTGCCTTTGCACAGGAAAACACCGACAAGACTCTTTATATTGTTGATGGAGCTGTGTCACAGAAGTCATTCGTAGATGTTCTGCCTAAAGATCTGATCAATAATATGGAAGTGATCAAAGGCGTGGAATCCGTTGTGGTAATTACTACAAAGGCAAAAGCAGCCGCAGATACTCCGGTTATCAGCATTCGTCCGACTAATACTGATGAGTCAACGAACAATACAGAATATCAATCAGTTGCGACAATCACATACAGAACCACTACACCACCTGTGGATGCGGTAAAAGCAGACCCTCTTTGCATTCTCAAGTCTCCGGACGGCACACTGTCAAAAGGCGAACTGTCTTCAATCTCGCCTGACTCCATCAAAAGTATCCATGTCTTTAAAAATGATAAGGTGGAACCTTACAAGACCTTCGGCGACACCTCAAACGGCGTCATTCTCATCGAACTGAAATAATCAGTCATGACCGAACTGATCGGACATCTCATACATAAAAGACTCTCCGCACAGATTCGCTCTGTAGCGGAGAGTCTTTGTATTGTTGATCTTTAAACTGTAACTAGTACTACCAGTTGATTTCGTTTAGGATGACGGATGAAACGACGTTATCATTCTTGTCGTAGGTGATTTCTTTGACAAGACCGATACCATATGCATACCATGATTTTGTCTTCTCAACCTCCTTCATCAGCATGGCCTTTGTGACAAGAGTCTCTTCCATTACGAAGCAGTCAAATGTACCTGCCTTGGTTTCAATGCGTTCAGTTCCCACGATCCTACGTTTTTCACCTGATACCTTTACTGTAGCAATGAATACCTTGAACTTGAATTCATAATCAGGAAGTTTTCCGACTTGTGGATAGCGAGGTATGCCTCTTACCTCTCCTGATATCTTCAACTCTTCCTTCAAGGCCTCATAAACCTCTTTCAGCTCTTCTTCTGTGAGTTCAACTCCTTCCTCATCAATAGCGCTCTTGGTAGCATCCTGCAAGGCATCGCTTTCTAATATAGCATTCATGTCCAGCATGTATTCTCCATCTTTGAAACGATAGAATACAAAATCCTTGGTTGTGTCTGCAGGTGACGCAACCGAAACTTCTTCGACCAGCATCTTCACCAAGCCATTTACGGCATCACCAGTCACCGATTCAACAGAATAGTAAACGGTAGATGTCTGCTTTCCTGCCTCATCACTCTGGATATACGACCATCTGGCAGTCTCTGGATTTGGAACAAGGTAGACGTCTGCAGCTGTCTTATCGTTGTTCTGTGCATTTGACAGGCAGCACAAGCTCATGCATATAAAAGATACAATACTGAATGTGATTCTTTTCATGGTTTTATGATTTTACGATCTTTCCTACAAAGTTAATGGTAAATGTTATTAGTTCCACAAAATGTCATGTAAATCGACAGATTGCCGGTCAAGCAGGCAATGACGGTATACGTGTGCCAATACTTGGGCCGGCAATGACGGGCATACTTATACAGTCATGCCCGGCTTGACCGGGCATCTGATAATTTGTTTATCTTTGTAAGTTGAATTAAATTTGAATTATGGGAATAGCGAAATCCATTCTTAACAGATGGCAGCAGACAAATCTGATGCTGCGTATATTGGCAGGTATTGTAATCGGTGCCGTATTGGCTCTCACAGTACCTGGAGCAGGTGTAATATCTATGTTGGGCGACCTTTTCGTCGGAGCACTCAAAGCAATCGCTCCAGTGCTCGTGGCGGTGCTTGTCACATCTTCTGTGGCAACTGCACGACCTGGATTGGGCAGCAGATTCCGCACAGTCATCACACTTTATCTTCTGACAACTCTGCTGGCTGCAGTAGTGGCTGTCATTGCCAGCTTTATTTTCCCTGCGCAAATCGCCTTGACAGATGTTTCCGGAGCTTCGACTGCTGCACCTGGAGCTCTTGGTGATGTATTCCGCAACATAGTACGTGAGGTGATGAGCAATCCGGTCACTGCTATAGCAAACGCAAACTATCTCAGCATACTTTTCTGGGCAGCACTGATCGGTCTTGCACTTAAGACAGCAGCTGGCGAACAGACAATCAGCAGCGTACGTCATTGGGCTGATGCCGTATCAAAGGTCGTTGCCTGGATCATCCAATGTGCTCCATTCGGAATCCTTGGTCTTGTATATACAACAGTATCACAAAGCGGTCTCGAGATCTTTACCACTTACGGTAAACTGCTTCTGCTTCTTGTAGGTTGTATGCTGACAGTCTCGCTAGTTCTCAATCCTCTGATCGTCGGATGCATACTTCGTCGCAATCCATATCCGCTATTGTGGATATGTCTGAAGGAAAGTGCAGTCAGTGCCTTCTTTACCCGTTCGTCGGCAGCCAACATTCCTGTAAACATGAACTTATGCAAGCAGATGGGAGTTGATGAGGACTTTTACTCTGTAAGTATCCCACTGGGAAGTACCATTAACATGAATGGCGCGGCAGTTACAATTACAGTTATGACGATGGCCACATGTTACACATTGGGCATTGTGCCATCATTCGGCAGCGCAATGCTGCTCAGTATCATAGCGACATTTGGTGCATGTGGTGCCTCAGGAGTGGCAGGAGGTTCGCTCCTGCTGATTCCTATGGCATGTTCACTGTTCGGTATAAGCAATGATGTTGCCATGCAGGTCGTTGCTGTAGGATTCATCATCGGAGTCGTTCAGGACTCTGTAGAGACCGCTCTCAACTCAAGCGGTGATGCCTTCTTCACCATCGCCACAGACATGCGCAACAGGTTATTTCTTTAACGACTCTATATCAATTTTACCTGCCATGTACATGAGGGTCTTCGTTTTGTCATCCTCAGTTACCATGACAAAATCTGATATCGCCTTCTCGTCAATAGAGGAGGCGAAACTTTTAAGATACTTGTTTGATGCCTCGGTTTTCATGCCTTTGAGGTCTATTTCGTCCAATACAGCCAATGCCTCAGCAATATCTTTACGCACCGCCACCAGACAATACAAGTCCTATTTTAGGACGTACCTTAAGGGTATCTGTATCTTGAGAATGTGCTGTTGTCAATGAAATGACTGATGTAAACAACACATAAAGAAAGAGTCTGGAAATTCTCATATACTATACACTATAGCTGTGTTACTGTTATGATCAATGCAATGAAGAAGAGGAAAATTAAAATGGACAACAATATCAGGAAGTATCCGATATTTGTCATGATTGACTTTAAGAGCGCTCCTGTCCATCTCTTGGTTTCATACACATACTTGATTGCAAATGTCAGATATATGACTGATCCTGCCATTATGATAGTCTGCATGAACCATGATGGAGGCAAAACGGTCAGATTAAGAATATACAGGAATATTATCACAAGCTCGAGGAAAGCTGTGTAATGCAACGAGAAAATGAAATGCTTGAATTTGGAATGATTTCTATTTCTTGTCTGAATGTGTATCAGGAATGCTAGGAATGGGACAGTAAAGAGGATGATGATCGGGAAAAATTTAGTAGTCAGCGTAATCATCTGTTTCCAGATGGTTTCCAACTCATTCTGACCTTCAATTTCTCTGCCCTCATCTGCATTGAACACATAATATCCATCGCTATGCAATGTCAGGACACCGTCTTCTATAAGCTTATGAGGCAAGGCTGCATTCCATACTGTGATCTGGTCATCATAAACTGAAACCTGCTTATCTGCATTGGCAATTATTTCTGGAAAATGTAGAGAAAGGTTAAGTGGTGCATACAGCTGGACAGTATCTGTTCTGCTGCTGTTCAGTGATTCCATGTAAGCCTTATCTTCTGTTATCAATTCTAACTGAACCTCCTCTCTCTGGGTAAAGTTCTGTATAGCATTACCCATATTTTCATCACTGTGGAAGAGCAGGAACATAGTGATGAACACAAAAAGCAGGAACATGTTCAGCTTGATTGGATGTGTATACGACACAAACTTTCCTGATACATATTCACTTGTCAGATATCCCGGCTTCAGCAGAAGCTTCTTGATTGTCTTTACGAAATGCAGATCCCAAATGAACGCAATATTAAGGTATTCCATAAGGAATTCCTTCACTGTCGGTTTCTGCTGGGTGGCCAGCTGACCACATGCATGACAATATTTGCCATGAAGCTCTGTCTGACAGTTCAGACAGTACTTGTATTCTGTGTTGTTTTCGTTATTCATTGACATCCTGTATAGATATAATTTTATTCATAAATAGTGGCTACGATCTTTCGTGAGCCGCCGTAGTTTCTGAATTCACAGAGATAGATGCCCTGCCATGTGCCCATGTTCAGACGACCGTCGGTGATCGGGATTGTGAGACTGACGCCGAAAAGTGAGCATTTTGCGTGTGCCGGCATGTCATCAGAGCCTTCCATGGTATGTTCGTAATATGGTTCTCTTTCCTTGACCATATGGTTAAGGATGGCCTCCATGTCAGTGCGAACATCCGGGTCATAATTCTCGTTGATGGACAGTGCACATGAAGTGTGCTGAACGAAAAGATTCAGCATTCCGAACTGGGGGAGTGGCTTCGGTAACTGTGTGAGTATTTCCTGAGTCACAAGATGACAACCTCTGCGCTTTGCAGAAAGGTGGAATGTAGTCTGTCTGATCATAATGATGTAGGCCAAACGAAATGTGAGTTGATTGATTCGCCTCCGTCGACGATGATGCTTTGTCCTGTGCAGAATGTGTTCTCGACAGTCATGAAATATGCCCACTGTGCGATTTCATCGGTAGCAGCCCACCTTTTGAGCGGAGTCTGCTCCATGATTTCGTTCCATAGCACCGGATCATTCACGACACAGTCATTAAGGGGAGTGAGGACACCGCCAGGATCAAGGCTGTTGCATGTGGCACCGAACTGTGCGACACGTAAAGCGACATTTTTTGTATATGCGATGACTCCGCCCTTGCTTGCGCAATATTCAGGAAATTCCGATCCGGTATGTCCACTGGCCGAACCGATGTTCAAAATTGAACGGATTCCTTTGCGTACGCCATATTTCTCAGTAATCTTGATGAGCGACTTGAGATTGATGTTGATGTCATCCTCATTCTGAGTTCCCGCATTATTGATAAGAACGTGAACATCATCAATGTCAGGGAGAGATTCATGATCCCTCACATCACATTGATGATGTACATAATGATTATCTTCAATAGTCGAAGCCATTCTGTCAATACCGATGACATCATGTCCTTTCGATATGAACAGTTCAGCTATCGCTTTACCTATGCCTTGTGAAGAACCAGTAACTAGTATTCTCATATTTTACATCTGATACAAAGATGCAAATATACGAAAAACTTTTACTGGATGAACGGATTACATTCTGCTCTTCTGGAGATCTCCGGCTCCTGTACCTTTATATTTGCTTCTGGTACTGTTGAATCTGTATCGGATAGTCAGAGATGCCTTTCTTCTGTCTCTTCTATAGTCCTGGAAGATTGAATATACCTGGGTCTGCATATTGATGTCTTCCTTTGCGAGGAAAAGGTCATGGCCTCTGAGTTCTACGGTCAGAGCATCGTTCAGGAATGATTTTCTGAGCGCAATGTCAAAATTATGAGCTTCTGTCACGACGCAGAAATCTCTCCAATGACCTTTGCTGATAAATGTATAATCAGCGCTGAGTGTATATCCTTTTCCTAAGCTGAAGGTATTGCCGAACTCGAACTGTACTACAGGCTTGTTGCATTCAACTGTATACAGATCATATTCGATTGTCAACCACTGCTTTTCAATGCTCAAGCCCACATTCGGAGACCAGAAGGAGATGGTAGGATTTGCTGAGACGAATGCAACCATAGTAGGAAAGCCCTTTTCCAGATTGACCGTCTTGGTCATGATCATATTCTCATTGCCGTCCATAGGGAAACCAGGCTGGAGAATCGCATTTCTTGTGTGCTGATAGCTTGCTCCCAGCTGGATATATTTCCAGATGGTCATGAATGAAAGGTCATGTATGATCTCCGGCTGAAGATATGGATTACCCATATCGACACTATACTTGTTCAGATAGATTACAGAGTTTCTGAGCTGATGGTATGTCGGTCTCTGAGTACTTACCGCATAGCTGAGCATGAACTGGAAGTCTCCGGCGAATGCATCAAATGAGATGTTCGGATAAATATTGTCATATACGCGGCTCTGATCAGTCTTCAATACATCATCCTGATAATAGTTGAAATCGAGGTGCTCATAGCGCAATCCGGCTGAGAGGCTACCGAAGCTGAACGGATATGAAAAGTCCATGAACACATTGACATTATCCTCCTTGATCGTTGTATTTGAAGATGCTACATATCCTTCTGGATTGAGATAATCGTCAGTTCTGTATGTGTGTGAATATTCTGTACCGGCTGACAAACTACCTTTTGCGATAGGATAAGAGAAGATCAGCTTCGATGCATAAAGCTCGTTAGTAATGTAGTTGCTGGTGTTAAGGACACGGTCTTCCTGCATTTCACTGAACTCGTCAAATCTCTTGATCTCAGAATATTTTCCGTTCAGGATATCAGCATTGAAGTCAATGTTGAGTTTACCGACGTTGCCGTTGTAGTAGAAGTTGACCTGATGATCTGTCTTCGGTTCTGTATAGCCTTCTGCTTTAGTTTCGCTCACATCGTCAAGGACGCCGTCAAGAGTCACATCTGCAAGAACATGGTTTCCGCTCTTTCCTGATAAGAGAAAATCGGGACGGTAACGAACTCCGACAGAATGGTTCTCATTGAACTGATAGTTAAGTCCCAGAGTGGTTGAGAGATTGTTGGAAAGTCCTGTGAACTCCGCATACTGATCAACCTTAAGAAGCTGTTTGCCCTGAAGTGTTTCTACTATATTCGATTTCTGGAACCAGTCGTTTCTTGTGTAATTGACAGTACCGAAAATATCGAATCCCTTATATCTGTAGTTCATGTTTACTGTCTCGATAAGGTCTGTATTTTCGCACTGATATGTGGTCGAACGAAGATCGAAGCTGAATCCGTCACCCTGCTTCTTTACTGTCTGGATTCTGATGACAGACCTTACAGAAGCATCATATCTTGCTCCAGGGTTCTGAACCACTTCCACTGCCTTGATGTCTGTCGAGTTAAGCTGCTCTAGTTCAGTGTTGTCCCTTACCTGTCGGCCGTTGATGAAGATAAGAGGGGTACCTTTACCGAACACCTCGAAAACATCATCTTTCATGGTTACTCCGGGGAGTTTTGTGAGCACATCGTTTGCAGATCCGGCCTCCGAAAGCACACTGTTCTCGATCTTGGTCACAAATGCATCACCCTTGATTTCAGTCTTTGGAAGAGTTGCCTTTACAACGGCTTTTCCGAGTACTTCAGTATCAGGTGTAAGTTTGATGATTTCGATGTTGTCCAACGTTCTGTATTCAGGCTTATAACCGATGAAAGTTACCTGTAGTCTGACTGCATCTGTACGGCCGGGAAGTATAAATCTTCCTGTAGTATCAGTAACCGCACCGTCAAGATAGGTCGAATCCGAAGTCTGTAGAATTACATTCGTATATGCCAACGGAGCATCGAACTCATCGACAACCTTACCTGTAATTGTCTGTGCGACAAGGCTGAATGATGATGCAACTGCACATAAGATGATGGTGATGATAGTCTTTTTCATTAGTTACGTTTTATTTTTCCTGTCTATATGACGACAGTTTAGGTGTTCTGTTGCAGATTTTTGCAGATATAATTTGAATTTCTGTCAGGATCCACCTGATCGGACATCAGATTCCGCGTTCTTTGCAGATGGCTTCGTATGCCTGAGAGACAGCCTTGAACTTCTCTTCTGCAGCTTTCTGTACGTCTGCACCAAGAGTAGCAACCTTGTCAGGGTGATATTTCACAGCCATCTTTCTGTATGCTTTCTTTACCTCTTCGTCAGTTGCTGCCGGAGCAATTTCAAGAATTCTGTAATTGCTGTCATTGCTTGGTCTGAATTGCGCAATGACGGAATCTGCTTCTGCTTTTGATATACCTATATAGCTGGCTATGACTTCGAGCAGATCGCTCTCTCTCTGATGGAGACCGTCACAGGCACCAAGAGAAACGAGATAATGGTACAGCTGAAGACGCTGTGAGTAATCCATGCATGAACGGATCTGACCGCATACTTCATAGACATTGAAGTCCTTTTTGAGGAGTTCATTTACAATTTCTTCAGCTTCATTACCTGCCTGTGGACCGAAGTTGCTTGCAAAAAAGCTGCGAAGTGTGGCCAGTTCCTGTGATGTGGTCTTACCATCAGCCTTGATTACTGCAGCAGACAGTACAAGAAGACTCATCAGGAAGCTGTTTCTCTGTCCTTGATTTACTGTCTGGCCGTCTCCATATACAACACCAGCTTCTGCAAGACTCTCAAGTCTTGATGTAAGATAATATCCTAAAATGCCTCCGATAGGGCCGAACATTGCCCATCCGAGAGCTCCTGCTATCCATTTACCTAATCCCATATTCTGTTGTCCATTAATTCAATTTCTGAAAATCCAGACCTGTAGGGCTCTGGAAGACTTTAAGGTCGAAGGTGCGCATCATGGCGAGGACATGATCAAAGACCTCTGCCTGCAGATGCTCATATTTGATCCATGCGGTTTCTGCCGAGAAGAAATAAAGTTCGATCGGCATACCCTGATTTGTCGGCTGAAGCTGTCGTACAGTCATGATCATTTCCGGGTTGACCTTCGGATGGGTGCGCAGATAGTACTCGATGTAATGACGGAAGATATACAGGTTCACTTCCTGTTTTCCGTTCGCTTCAAACCCTTCCATCCATGGCTGCTTCCTGAATTCGGCCATTTCCGCTTCAGTGCAGAAACGTACGGTATTCATATCGATATTGATCGACCTCTTCACTCGTCTGCCACCGTAATCGAACATACCTCTCCAGTTCTGGAAGGAGTCATTGACAAGGGCATAAGGCGGAACGGTAACTATGGTCTTGTCCCAATTCTGCACCTTTACAGTGGTCAGATTCACTTCCATCACATCTCCGTCTGCGCCATATTTAGGCACTGTGATCCAGTCTCCTGTACGAAGCATATCGTTTGCAAGAAGCTGGATACCGGCCACCAGACTTCTGATCATATCCTGAAAAACCAGCATAAGTATAGCTGTTCCGGCTCCGAGTCCTGTAAGAATCGCCAATGGATTCTTATCGAGAACAGTACTTACTATTATTATGGCACCGATACAGATGGCCACAAGCTTGAGCATCTGATAGAAACCCTTCAAAGCGTGGCTCTTCAACTTTTCATGTCCGCTGGAAAAAGCATAAATCGAGGATATGACTGAACATATCAGCTTTACCATCACGATGGTGATATAGATTCCACAGAACTTATTGAAGTAGATTATCACCGGAGGGAAGGGAAAAACCAGATGTCCCACAGCATACAAAGCTATAGGAGGGAGAAGTCTGCGGATATTCTTGAGGAGTTCATCGCTCAACAGATGGTCATCCCATTCTGACTCCGTATTGGATGTAACCTTCTTGATTGCAGGAATTACGGCTTTCTTATAAATAAGGTCAATGATCAATGCAGTGATCACGATGCCGACAATGATACCTATCTTATTTGCTAAAATAATATTGCCGTCAGCCAGGCCGATCTGCTCGAACCAGGTCATCAATATATCGTTGATCTTTTTCATATCTTCTAAAATAAAGGATGCGAATATAAACAATTTATTTTTATTAAATTCGCATTCAATCAAATCAAGGGAACATGGAATATTATGTTGTAGGAATAGGGGATATTCTCTGGGATTGTTTTCCGGATGGACTTAAGATAGGAGGCGCTCCGGCAAATTTCGCTTATTATGCAAAGCAGTTCGGGTTCGAATCGCTGATGATAAGCGCAATCGGCAAAGACAGTCTTGGAGCAGAAGCCAAAGAGGTTCTTGATAAGATCGGTCTGGACAGTGTTCTGGAAGTTGTAGACCATCCTACAGGAACAGTCATCATAAATCTTGATGAAAATGGCATACCTACTTATAAGATTATAGAGGGGGTAGCCTACGATTATATATCATATACCCCAAAAATTGATGAGATTGCAAGAAAATGCAATGTCGTTTGCTTTGGTACTCTTGCACAGAGAAATCATGTGACCAGAGATACGATCAGAAGGTTTCTTGAGGCAATGCCGCAGACAGAGAGCACCTACAAGGTCTTTGACATAAACCTTCGTCAGAATTTCTACAGCAAGGAGATCATTACAGAATCTCTGAATCATTGCAATGTCTTCAAGATCAACGACGAGGAACTTGCCGTCGTCAAGGAAATGTTCGGTTATGAATCTTTATCTGATAGGGAAGCATGCATGAATTTCATATCGGAATGGAATCTTAAATTCCTGATACTCACTTGCGGAACCAACGGAAGCTATATCTATGCTGAAACTGAAGAATCATTCTTGGAGACACCGCAAGTAGAAGTAGCTGATACAGTCGGTGCGGGCGACTCGTTCATAGGAACATTCATGGCCTCCATCATGAAAGGCTATAAAATCAGAGATGCACACGAGCTGGCAGTCAAAGTCTCAGCATTCGTGTGCACCCTATACGGCGGTATGTGTGATATTACTGGTTTCTGATTATAGCTAATTGACAGTCAAGACCATTCGGCGGTAATTTACAAGTGAAGGTTCGCCGTTGTCTCGTGCTTCGCAGATGAGGTGGATTTCTGTTCCGGCAGCCTCTACAGGTATGAATATGGTCGAGATATTGTCCTTGATCTGAATGTTGACGCCACCGTCGAATGTACCGGCATCACCCTGCATCCACCAAGTGTATTCTACGTCGTCACCGTCCGGATCATAACTTCCGGTCAGATCGACGTTGATTACAGATCCTGCTGCCACAGTCAGATAAACAGGCATATAGCTGACAGTTCCGTCAAGAACAATTACAGGGTTTCTGTTACCTTTTCCATCTGCCGCCCAATCCATTCTGGCAGCAAAATCATTGAAGGTATCAGGATAGAATCTCTCTTCATACTTTCTTGAGATACCCTTCATCGGCTGGTTGCAGTTTGTCCATGCAACTGTCAGCGAATCAGGACATATTCCTCGTCTGAAACATCCTGCCCATCCGATCTGCTCAGGACAACTTGGATCATGGAGTCCGTTAGGCATCACGTTAAGGAAACTTGGCGTATCACCCTCTACACCCCACTTGTATGTAGGATAAGCCTTTCCAAGATTGCCTCTGCCCTGAATGCGTTCAGCATATCTGTCCCAGCTGCTGCTTCCGAGCTCATTCTGTGAAAGCCATGCACTTTCGTCCCAGATAAACAGAAGGTCATCTGCAAATTCGCGGCGCATCCACTGGTGCGAACTGTATGCACGGTCCATTCTCATGGCCCATACCATATCCTGGTCTGTGATGGTATATACTCTCAGCTTATGAAGGAATTCCTTCAGTTCTTCAGGGGAACGCTCCTGCTGAACTTTCCAGATTGCCTGAGCCAGGGTGTTTCCGCCGCCCCAGCATGTGATCCACAGAGGTCTATCATCTTCCTCATCCACAAGACGGATGATGAGTTCGCTTCCCGGAGTGTCATTGTCCGCACCGATGACACCGATTCCAGAACGCTGACTTCCCATAGCAACCCTGCTTCTGAGATATTCAGGGCTAGGCCAATATCCCAAGACCTGCTGTCCCTGTTCTTCTTCAAGTGTCAGGAAATCAGTCTGTTCAGAACGCTTCATGAGATTGTTGACATCCATCTCATAAGCATTGATGACTCTATGAAGAGAGTCTGCCCATGATGTGGGATAAGGGTCGCAGTTCCATCCTGTAGTCGTTATAAGTGCCTCAATTTCATACTGATCGGCATATGTCATAAGACGGACCATTGATTCCATGTCATCTGGTTCGATATTACCTGGAGCGATGTCTGTAAGCACAACGATTCTAGGTTTCAGCTGAGGTTCAGCAGTAGGTTTTCCGCACATGGTCAGCAGGGGAACTGCAGCAAGCAAAGTGAACAGGATTTTTCTCATGACTAGTAGAATTAGTGTCAAAATTACGTGTTTCAGCAAATTTAAAAATAAATTCTAGAACTTCCACGTTACTTTCACCATCCAACTGGCAGGGGATTGCGGATAGATTCCTATGCTGTTGTAGAAATCATCCTCTTGCTGGAAGTAGGCTCTCCAGAGCCATGCGTCTGCAAAGTAATGCCTATTGAAGACGTTGTTTACATGGATAGATACTGACAAGGACTGCAACAGTTCATATCCGGCAGAAAGTTCTCCAACAAAATATGCAGGAATCGAGCGTTCGTCAGAAGAAGTGTTGTCGTAGTATTGCCTGCCTACATACTTTCCTGTCCATCCGAGATACATTGATTTACATGATCCAGCTGAATTTACAAACGGCCTGAATGTCACCGATGCCATACCCACAAGCGACGGCGACATAAGAATATCAGTATCAGAATAGTCAACTTTATGCTGACCGAGATAGTTCCAATCGTTCATATTATCATACATCTCATAATATGCGGTATATTCACGTATCTTATTGTCTGATAATGTGATATTACCTCCTAACTGAAGCCATTCTACAGGACTCCATGAGGCTGCAAGTTCGATACCGCGACGCCAGCTTCGTGGCACATTCTCCTTGATGGCATAACCCACATCGCTGAGTTTACCTGTTTCAAGAAGCATATCCCAATATTCCATCAGATACAGATTTGCAGACATGGAAAATTTCTCCGAAGAATACTCATGACCCACTTCTATGTCAAGCATCTTTTCCGGTCTGATGTCCACACCTCTGCTGGTTGTACCGGCAGAAGCCGCTTTATTGGCATCGAGGATGAGCTCCTTTATGTCGCTTCTTCCTGGCTCTCTATGACCTAATGATGCAGAAGCATAAACGCGAGATCTGGAATTCACACGCCAGGAAAGACCTGCACGCGGATTGAAGAACTGCCAGTTGTCTTCATGGTCCAGCAGGACTCCGTCATCCTCCGGTCCGGACATAGAAAGCCACACGCCTCTATACTGCAGGTCCATGAATCCTGTCAGTCTGTCAGCAAACAGTACCTCACCTCTTGCAAAGACGTTTGCTTCATGTTTCAGACCTCTGTTAAGATACCACTCATGACTGTCATAGTCGAAACTGTCTCCTAGTACGTCACTCCAGATGACGCTGCCGATATGATCTCCGTCGTAGCGGGACAGATTTAGACCGAAGGTAAGATTGGTCTTATCAGAAACATACCTGAGATCAGTATTAAGCACTAAATAATCATTTGCAAGACCCTCACGTGTAATGAAGTCACCTCCCTCATAAACCACACCGTCAATAACCGGATTCTTCATCAAATATTTGGAGAATGACTTTCCTGCTTTGTAGTTTTCATAATAGCCGTCTCCACGGGTATAATTGAAGGTTGTACTCCACGCCAGTCTGTCCGAAAACGAATGTGCATAATTCAGCTGGAAATGATGCTGTGCATAGTTATCCGTCTCATTATCATAATAATGCACATTTCCAAAGCTGTCATAATATTCGCCGGCAGGATTGTACCTACGATCAATTTCATACTGCTCGGGACTGATGCCTTCCCATGTTATGCCGGTCTTCTGAGATCCCATCAGGTACGTGAAACGCACTGAATTATGGCCTCTGATCCAGCCGAAAACCGCCATGGCAGAGTGGACATCCGCAAAGGCATTGCGGATATATCCGTCTGTCAGACCTCGCGAATATGCAGCGTTGAAGTATAGTCCTGACTTCATCAGACCGGTACCTGCCGAATATGTACTCATGAATGTACCATATGATCCTACTGACATTTCTGCTGATCCGAACGGATCCGGGCCGACTGAAGCCGTACTCATGTTGATGCTTGCGCCGAATGCGCCTGCTCCATTGGCAGAGGTACCCAATCCTCTCTGAAGCTGGACGCTTGAAATCATCGACGACAGTGCCGGAATGTTGACCCAGAAGACTTCCTGTGACTCTGCATCATTGAGAGTGATGCCGTTGAGTGTGACATTGATCTGAGAGCCTTTGGAGCCTCTGACTGAGACTTTGGAATAGCCAAGACCGGTTCCGCCCTCATTTACGGATACTACAGAGGGCTGAAGGGCAAGATTCATCGGAAGGGAATTGATGGGATTGGCTCTGCTGAGTTCATCCTTATCGACCATTGTGAATGTGACGGGCGTATTTCTGCCTGCACGTGATGATGAGACCACGACACTGTCGAGTCTCTCGACCTTTTCATCGGCCGCTTCTTCCACCGCACCTTGTGCAACGGAAGGGATCAGCGATAGAATCGCTGCATAAAATAAAAAACCTCGCATAATGTAACTACATTTATGCAAGGGGAGTACGCAATGCGCACATGAGATTCTGCTTTCCTACGCCGGCATTATCCGGATCAGGTTCATGGGTGTAATCTCAGCCACGGTAGCCCGGGCACCCCTGCAATGGCGCAAAGATATAAACTTTTTTATTTATTCCTCTACTTTATCAGCTTTTCTACTTTCGCAACTTCATGTTCATATATATCGGAACATGGTTCATATTTGTATGGAATATATTCAAAGAGCTGGAGATATGCCTTGCCTGTCGATCTGCTGTAGTAGATATCCAACTTTACGGTCTGTCCTTTCTGTGCCTTGCTCAAATCGATAGAATCCGGTGCTGTTGCAAGTACAGAGGCGATGAGAGGATGCATATCCTGCTGGAAATAGTGTTCCTTCTTCTTGTACTTTTCTCCTGTCAGGGGGTTTTTATAGTCCGATCTGACAGAGAGGGCCAATATTATTCCTGTAAAGATCAGAAAGAATCCGACGATGTTGATTCCGGCATTGGTCGGCAGAAGAAGCAGGATGAATCCGGAAGCGATAAGCAATACAGATACTGCAATGTCAGTCACGGAGCGGACTTTTACGAATTGTGTTTCCATAATACTGAGCTGTTATTGAACACCGGCCAGCAAAGCAACAATGATGCCCGATCAAGTCGGGCATGACACGGTACACAGCCGTCATATCCAGGATAGTCGTCATAGCCGGCTTGACCGGCTATCTACATCCTCCAGGATAAATTTGAATTTGCATCAAAAATCGGTAAATTCGCAAGCTGTAAACTGAAGACTATGGCAAAGATACATTTCGACACTGACTATATGTCCGGCGCTCATCCAAAGGTGATGGAGCGACTTATGGAAACCAACTTCGACCAGACTCCCGGATACGGAACAGACACATATACAGCTGAGGCTAAGGAGCTTATACTTGAAGCGTGCGGAACACCTGATGCGAGGGTCTTTTTCCTTGTCGGAGGCACACAGACGAATTCTACCGTGATCGACGGCGTTCTCGCAAGACACGAAGGTGTCCTTTGCGCGGAGAGCGGCCATATTAATGTCCATGAATCAGGAGCAATCGAAGCTACAGGCCATAAGGTCCTGATCCTTCCGTCGTACGAAGGAAAGGTTGCCGCAGAAGATGTCAGCAGGTACATCGAAATATTCTACAGCGACGAGACATATGAGCACATGGTCGCTCCAGGCATGCTCTACATCTCATTCCCTACAGAATATGGAACAATATATTCGCTGAAGGAGCTTCAAGATATCAGCGATGTATGCCATAAGGCCGGCATCCCTCTGTTCATTGATGGTGCCAGACTCGGTTACGGACTTGCTGCAGATGGGGGAGACGTCACCCTCAAGGACATCGCACGTCTTAGCGATGTGTTCTATATCGGAGGTACAAAGGTAGGAGCCCTTTTCGGCGAAGCCGTAGTGGTGACGGATCCGAATCTTCTGAAGAACTTCACTCCTCTGGTCAAACAGCACGGTGCCTTATTGGCAAAAGGCCGTCTGCTCGGCGTACAGTTTGGGGCTCTGTTCACTGACGGTCTCTATGATACAATATCGAAGGATTGCGTAGGTAAAGCGATGAGGGTCAGGAATATTTTCACAGAAAAAGGATATAAGGTCGAAGTGGATTCTCCTACAAACCAGCAGTTTTTCCGACTTCCTAACGATGTAATAGACAGGTTGAAGGAAGATGTCAGCTTTGAACTATGGGGACCTCGCGGCGAAACAGAAACTGTAGTCCGCTTCGTGACAGGTTGGACAACTACAGACAACGACATCGATACACTTGAATCTATTTTGAATCAGAAGTCATGAGCAATATACAACCGGAAGATCTCGAAAAATATCAGAAGCATTATTCTGAAAAGGGATTGTTTGCTAAAATAGGGAAAGTCTTCAGGAAGGCTGGCGAAAAAGTCATCTACCACGCTCTGCTGCTGTATTATGTCCTGGTCGACAAGAACACTCCATTTCATCACAAGGCAACTATCGTAGGAGCATTGGGATATTTCATCTTTCCTATGGATATCGTTCCCGACTTCCTGCCGATAGCCGGATTTGCAGATGACCTGGCTGCAATCATGGCATGTATAAAGGCTGTCAATGCCAACATAACGCCTGAAATACGCGATAAGGCATCCTCACTGGCACATGATTACTATAAGAATCTGGGCAGCAAGGATTCTAAGAAACATTGACAGGGGATAGACTGCAGCATATCCGACTGAAGTGTTTTCGCTTTCCGAATCCTGATCCTCGGCATATGCCAGGGCTGGAGGGTTGGTACATGCTCCGGAAATCACTCCTGTCAGAGTATTGTAATCTGTCTTAAGCACATATCGTCCGACCAATCCACCTATCATTACAGGTACAACTGTTATCAATGCTCCATAAAGGATCCATTTCAGTCCGCTGCCATTGATGAGGGTGTCCACAAAATGTTCGCCTGCTTCCAGCCCGACACAGGCCAGGAATAAAGATATGCCGATTTCCCTTATCATCAGGTTAGCACTTGTAGTGGTATGGGTCTTAGGTGCGAAATGACTGATAAGTATAGATACTATCAATGGGCCTCCTGCCATACCGAGCTTCACCGGCTGAGGTATTCCGGGTATAGGAACAGGTATGCTTCCAAGAAGTGCACCCGATGCTATTCCGATAAATATGGGTATCAGATTAGGATGGTCAGAGTGTCTGACAGGATCCGCTGGAGCTGTACCTTCAGCATCGGAGCTTACTGGGGAAGTCCTGTAGAAAGTCTTACGTATTATTATGAAGGCGAGTATGCATCCTATGACACCGAATGGATAGGCCACAGCATATCCCAGGGCTATATCAGGTGCAGAGTGACTTGAAATCTCAGAAAATGCCTGTTGAGCCGCACCCATTCCCGGTGTATTGGTCACTGCTCCAGACATTACTCCGACCATTGTAGTAATGGATATGCCTGTCATACGGAAGATCAGTAGGGTCATGCCGACACCCAGAAGAATGACCAGCAGTGCGAGGCAGTTAAGACCCATTCCTCCGCATCGGAAGCTTCTGAAAAAACCTGGTCCCACCTGCATACCGATAGAGTATACAAACAGGACCAGGCCGAATTCTTTTAAAAAATGAAGGAGATCCTGGTCTACAGTCAGACCAAGGTGGCCGAATAGAATACCTGTAAAAAGTACCCAGGTCACTCCAAATGAGATTCCAAGAATCTTTATATTTCCAATCAGCTTACCAATGGCAATCGCCAATGATAAGACTACCAGAGAGTTATCCAGAAAGTTCATATCCGATGCCTTTTAGGCAGGTAACTTTGCGGACCTCTCTCCAATTCTATACCAAAGCTTTAGTTCTGCTTACTTTGTGGAAGTACTACATTGAGAATCACACCTACCAAGGCTGCAAGTCCGATACCTGCAGTGAACAGGGCGACAGAAGGATCAAGTCCGACAAGAAGCGGAACAAGAACTGTCTTTTGGCCGGATTGAGGTTACTATTGTTTTTCATATCAACAGAAGGTTATTAGACATGCCAAATTTTAAAAATACATGCTATATTTGCAAAGATAACATTAATCCCAGCTAATTATGGCTTTACATCTAATAGACCACCCGCTTGTGCAGCACAAGCTCAGCATCATGCGTAAGAAGGAAACTTCGACAATGAAGTTCCGTGAACTCCTCAAGGAAATCTCAATGTTCATGGGATACGAAATCACAAGAGACTTCCCGTTGACATACGAGGAGATCGAAACTCCTTTGATGAAGATGAACGCACCTAAGATTTCAGGTAAGAAAGTGGTGATCGCTCCGATCCTCAGAGCAGGTCTCGGAATGGTGGAAGGTCTTACAACCCTGATTCCTTCGGCTCGTGTAGGCCATATCGGTATGTATCGTGATGAGGAGACATGCCTTCCTGTATTCTATTATTATAAGATGCCGGCAAACAAGAATCGTCTTGTAATCCTTACTGATCCTATGCTTGCAACCGGTGGCAGCGCATGTGATGCCATTACACGACTCAAGAAAGACGGCTACACACAGATCAGAATGATGGCTCTTGTAGCTTCTCCTCAGGGCGTAAAGGCAGTGAGCGAAATGCATCCTGATGTAGACATCTATCTTGCAGCGCTCGATGAGGGATTGAATGATAAGAACTATATCCTCCCAGGACTTGGTGATGCTGGTGACAGAATTTTCGGAACAAAATAAAACTGAACATAATTACCATGAAAATCAAATTCACACTCGGACTTGTTGCTCTTGCAACCCTTCTTTCCTGCACAAGCAACAACACTCAGGTAGGAGTCATTACAGAGCCTACAAGTGCAACTACAAACTTCCCTGGATCGGAGTATCCTAAGATCAATCCTGACCTCAGCGCTACTTTCCGCAATGACATGCCTGATGCAAAGACACTTTCAGTGAATGTCGGTGGTAAGAACTATGACATGACCAAGGGAGCTGACGGAGTTTGGGAAGTGACTACAGAACCTCTCGTACCAGGTTTCCATTACTATACCATGAATCTTGACGGAAAGCGTATCTGCGACCCTAACAGCAAGCAGTACTTCGGTTCATTCTATTGGTCAAGCGGTATTGAGGTTCCTGAAGCTGGTGTTGATTACTATCTTGAGAAGAATGTTCCGCATGGATCTATCGAGATCGTAAGATATGACTCAAAGCTTACAGGCGCTGTAAGAGAGTGCTACGTATACCTTCCTCCACAGTACAGTTCAGAGCCATCACGCCGTTTCCCTGTACTTTACCTCATGCACGGTGCAGGTGAGAATGAGACAGGTTGGGCAACTCAGGGTATGATGCGCGACATCATGGACAACCTCATCGCAGCAGGTGAGTGCGAGCCTATGATCATCGTATGTGAGCACGGTGTAGCAACTCTTGTCGACGCTGATCCTAAGGCAGGATTCAACCTCTTCAACTTCGACGCATTCGAGAAGGTGATGGTTGAAGAGAGCGTTCCGTTCTTTGATTCAAGACTCCGTACACTCACTGACCGTGACAACCGCGCTATCTGCGGTCTTTCACTCGGTGGATTCCAGTCATACACAATCGGTCTCAACCATCCTGACCTTTTCGGATGGATCGGAGGATTCAGCGGCTCTGGCCGTGGTCCTGGCGACCGTCGCGATGCAGAGATGTACCCTCAGTCAATCAACGACCAGTACCATCTCCTTTACATCAGCATCGGTACTGACGAGCCTAACGGAATGTATCAGGGTATCTACGACCTTCACGTAGCTCTTGATAACCTCGGAGTCAACCACGTTTATTATGAGTCACCAGGCACAGGTCACGAGTGGCTTACATGGAGACGTTCACTCCATCAGTTCGCTCCAATGCTCTTCAAGTAAAATACTACGGAACATAAATACAGAAAGCCGCTTAATGCGGCTTTCTGTTTATAAGGAAATATCGATATGATTATAGATTTCAGCAAGATGGACGTGACAGTCCTTCCTAATTTCAAAGGTGGCGAAAAAGAGTTCGCCGCTAACATGTTCTTTGACGGAACAAACAGAATCTTCAAAGGCAGACTCATCCCGGGAGCAACAATCGGAATGCACACCCATGATGACAGCTGCGAGATCATCTTCATTCTTGAAGGAAACGGAACAATATTGGAAAGTGTTCCACAATTTGAAACACAGACAAGCTCTCCGGTATCGGCAGGGGACTGTCTGTATTGTCCTAAAGGTCATTCACATAGTCTGCAGAACACTTCAGAGGAGAGTGACCTTGTATTTTATGCTGTAGTCCCTAAGCAGTAACAATATCAAGCAGCTGGCTGAAATCGTCAATGAGCCAGTCTGCTTCTGCAAGGCTCTCACGACTGCCGTTGCCATAGGTCACGCCGCATGTCCTGGTGCCTGCATTGATGCCCATCTTTACGTCAAAGACGGTATCACCTACAACTATTGCATCTTCCGGCTTGAAACCGTATTTGTCCAGAGTCAGGTTTACTGCCTCTGGATTTGGTTTTCCTTCCTTTACGTCATTGGCTCCCAACACAAGACTGATAGCTCCGTCTAGACCAAGTGAATCCACATATGCGACCAATGAAGCATTACTTCTGCTGCTCGCGATTGTAAGGACCATTCCGCGCTCCTTAAGTGCTTTGAGGGTCTCCTTTACATTCGGATAAAGTTCTACTGCACCTTCAGTGTTGAATATGTTGAACAGTCTGCGGTAGGTCTGTGCATAGAGTTCGCCATCAACCTCGCATTCCGGGAAAAGCACAGGAGGAATCTCGATCAATCTTAGACCGATCATCGATGCACATTGCTCGTCTGTCCTTGCAGGAAGACCGAGTTCCGCGATGGTTGCCTGTGTCGTTCTGACAATCACTCCTGTGGTATCTCCAAGGGTTCCGTCAAAATCCAATATGATTATCTTAGTCATTGTTCGGATGATTATCTTGCTACGATATAAGTGGTCTCAGGAGATGCTGTACCTTTAAGAATACCGTTCTCCACCACGAATTCCTTTCCATATGTCCTGTCGGTATAATTGCCGTCAGGAAGAGATGTAGCAAGCTCCACTACGTTATTCTCCAATGCAAAGTTTACAATTGCTGCACCCTTATCTCCACGATTCACTACGATCACTTCACCATCCTCTGAAATACGGATATCTTCGACTGCGCCTTCCATCTCCTGACGGAACTTATTGACAGCGACAACTTCCGGATGGAAGAATTCATCGTTACCTCTTGCTCCGAGGATATTATCTCCGAAATAATTGTCACGTGTAGAATTCATAGGACGGCTGTAGAAGAGGGGAGTACCGTTCTGACGTGCTGTAAGGAACACCCATCCGGTCCTTATCTGTGCGTCAGTAAGTCCTGCACTTTCATTGGCATTGCAGTAAGTATCGTGACTTTCGACCCATGTGGTAAGATATTCAGGTGCAGCCGAATGATACCATGAAAGAAGGTCATGGTCTTTTGCACTGCGCTGCGCGAGAACTTCGCGAAGAACATGTCCGTAGCTTGAAGCTGTCTGTCCGAAATATCCTGCATACTCATTTTCAGGTACATTCCTGTCCTGAAGTACCTCACCGTAAACGAAAAGGCTGTCATAAGGAAGTGCAAGTGACACTCCGAGAACTGACTTGCGTCCTGTAGCCACATCCCAGAAGTCGTTCTCCTTGACTCCAGCTTCTGTATCAAGTGGATCAGAGTGTACACCGATATGCTTGGCAGTATCATAACGGAAGCCTCTTACACCCATGTCGAGAAGTTTGTTGACAAACTCCATGTAATACTTCTGGAAAAGAGGATTCTCAGTATTCACGTCAGGAAGTCCGCCTACACCCTGAAGAGTACACTGTGTCCTGTCATTATAGTCCTCAATACCCTTGAGACCTGATGTGTGGAACATCTTGTCCCTTCCCCCGACAGCAGCATAGAACTCATCTGTAACAAGATCGATGTCGAATGCCGTATGGTTAGGAAGCACATCCACAAGTACGCGGATATCATACTTTTTCGCAGAATCAAGCATGGCGCGCATCTCTTCTTCTGTACCGACAATATTATTTCCGACAGTCCAGTCAACAGGCTGATAATAATGGTACCAGTTACCTTCCTTCTCATCAAGAATCTTCACATTTCCGCCATCAGGACTGAAGCAGGCGTTTACAGGAGAAGTCTGAATCATGGTGAAGCCGGCATCTGAAATCTTCTGCATATTCTCAGCTATTGTAGGGAAATTCCAGCTCCAGACATGAAGGATTGTCTCAGTATTGGTCGCTTCAGGATTATGGGTCATACGGTCTACAAGACCTGTTGTTGTGTTTGATGCACAAGCTGCCATTGACAGGCAGGCGAGGATTGAAAATATCTTATTCATAACTTTTAAACTTTATTTACTTCGAAATGATAAAAATCGTACAAAGATATTGAATTATTGATTAAATTTGAGGGTTAATTTGAATACAAACTAAAAACAATCAAATATGTCACTTATTGAAAGCATCATCGCACGTGCCAAATCAAACAAGCAGCGCATCGTGCTCCCTGAATCACTCGAAGAGCGTACGCTTACAGCTGCAGACCAGGCTCTCGCTGACGAGATTGCAGAAATCATCCTCATCGGTAATCCTGATGAGATCTTCGCACTCGCTGAGAAGCTCGGACTCAAGAACATTGACAAGGCTACAATCATCGATCCTGCAACCAGCGAGAAGACTGCTGAGTATGCAAACCTTCTTTATGAACTCCGCAAGAACAAGGGCATGACTCCTGAAAAGGCTGCTCAGCTCGTTCTCGACCCACTTTATTTCGGTTGCCTCATCATCAAGAGCGGAGATGCAGACGGTCAGATCAGCGGTGCTCTTTCTACAACAGGCGAGACTCTTCGTCCTGCACTTCAGATCATCAAGTGCTCTCCTGGCATCACATGCGTCAGCGGTGCAATGCTCATGATCACAAACACTCCTGAGTACGGTGAGGACGGAGTACTCGTAGTAGGTGACGTTGCCGTTACTCCTATGCCGGATGCAACACAGCTCGCTCAGATCGCAGTTTGTACAGCACAGACAGCAAAGAGCGTAGCAGGATTCGCTGACCCTAAGGTTGCAATGCTTTCTTTCTCAACTCTCGGTTCTGCAAAGCACGAGGTTGTAGACAAGGTCATCGAGGCTACAAAGCTCGCCAAGGAACTCGATCCTACTCTCAAGGTAGAGGGTGAACTTCAGGCAGACGCTGCTCTCGTTCCTTCTGTTGGCCAGAAGAAGGCTCCAGGCTCTGAGATTGCAGGTCACGCAAATGTTCTCGTATTCCCTTGCCTCGAGGTTGGTAACATCGCTTACAAGCTCGTTCAGAGACTCGGAAACGCTGACGCCATCGGACCTATCCTCCAGGGTATCGCCCGTCCGGTGAACGACCTCAGCCGCGGCTGCTCGGTAGACGACATCTACAAGATGGTCGCTATCACAGCTTGCCAGGCGATGGACGCGAAATAAAACTGAAAACTTCCAAAGGAGCTTCAAAAGGGGCTCCTTTGTCTTATAACCACATGAATATGAAAAAATTACTGACTACTATCATCGCTGCCATCTTCTGTGTGGCTGCTTTTGCTCAGAAGCCGGATCCTAACTTCCACATCTATCTGTGCATCGGCCAGTCGAACATGGAGGCAGGTGCAAGACCTGCAGAGCAGGATCTTGATTTCAACAATCCACGATTCAGTTTCATGGCTGCTGTCGATATGCCGAACCTCAATCGTGAGATGGGTAAATGGTACACTGCAGTGCCACCTATCTGCCGTGAGGGCAACAACATGGGTCCGGTTGACTTCTTCGGACGCAAGATGATCGAGAATCTCCCCGAAGAGATCAAAGTCGGAGTGATCAATGTTTCCGTTGCAGGTGCAAAGATCGAACTCTGGGACAAGAAGGATTATAAGGAGTACATCGACAACGAGCGTGACTGGATGAAGGCCATCGTCGAACAGTACGGCGGAAATCCTTACCAGAGACTCATCGACATGGCGAAGCTTGCCCAGAAGGACGGTGTCATTAAGGGTATCCTCATGCATCAGGGTGAGTCAAACTCTGAAGATCCGCTCTGGCCAGAAAGAGTCAAGAGAATCTATGACAATCTCTGCAAGGACCTCGGTCTCAATCCTAAGGAGACTCCGCTTCTCGCAGGTGAGCTCAAGTATGAGGAGCAGGACGGTGTCTGCTGGCGTTTCAACAGAGACATCATGCCACGTCTCCCTGAAGTACTTCCTAACGCACATATCATCTCTGCCCTCGGCTGCCAGAGCACAGGCGACCAGTTCCACTTCAACACTGAAGGAATGCGTCTTCTCGGCTACCGTTTCGCTGACAAGATGCTCGAACTCAAGGGTTACAAGGAAGTAGAGGAGCGTACTCTCACCCTCAATGTAAAGAACCTCGGCATCGAGATCAGCCCTACACTCAGCGGTATCTTCTTCGAGGACATCAACCAGTCTGTTGACGGTGGTATCTCTGCACAGCTTATCCAGAACAACTCATTCCAGGCATACAACGTTCCTACAGGTAGCGCAAACGAGTTCTCACAGACAGATACAGTATTCTTCGGATGGACAGTGATCAGCAAGGAAGGTGCAGCAGGTAATGCACGCACAGTAAATGAGAAGCCTCTCGTAAAGGATCTCAAGCCTCTTTATGACTTCGACCCTAATGACGCATATGACGATGCACTCAAGTATCAGCAGTACAGCGTACGATTCGACATCGACGAGGCCGGTGCAGGTTACGGTATCGCAGCAAACGGATACGGCATCTCAGAATACAACAAGAGAGACAGAAGCGCCATCTACTCGAACAACACCCAGACTCCATCGATTCCGGTGAAGCAGGATGTTACCTATAACCTCTCTCTCTACCTCCAGGGTGCTTCATATCCTGGTAAGGTAAGCGTTTATCTTGAGGATAAGGACGGTAAGGTCAACTCTAACGTTATCACTATTGAAAAGCTTGATGATGAGTGGAAGAAACATGAAGGTTCTCTCAAGGCTGAGCGTACTTCAGACAGCCGTCTCTGCATCGTTGCAGACGCTGCGGGTACTTTCTACCTCGATTTCGTAAGCCTCATTCCAGAAGCATCACAGCTTTGGAAGAACGGCGAGTACGGAGCATTCCGCAAAGACCTTATCGAGGTTCTTGACGACCTCAATCCTACATTCATGAGATTCCCTGGCGGATGTGCATCAGAGGGTTCTGACTATTGGGGACAGGTGTTCTGGAAGAACTCTATCGGCCCTGTCGAAGAGCGTATCGGCTTCCGTAACCATTGGGGATACTGGACTTCACAGCACATCGGTTTCTATGAGTATTTCCTCATGGCTGAGTCGCTTGGAGCAACACCTCTCCCTGTACTCAACAACGGTGTGACATGCCAGTTCGCAGGCCACAAGTACATTGCACCGCTTGAAACTCAGGAGGACAGAGACCGCTTCTATTCAATCTATGTAAAGGATGCTCTTGACCTCATCGAGTTCTGCAACGGTTCAGTTGACACAGAGTGGGGAGCAAAGAGAGCAGAAATGGGTCATCCGGAGCCATTCAACCTCAAGTATCTCGGAATCGGAAACGAGAACAGGGGAGATGCATTCTGGGAAAGATTCGACATCATCTACAAGGCTGTCAAGGAGAAGTATCCTGAGATCGTGATCGTAACCACATCAGGTGCATTCGATGCAGGTCGTGAATTCAATGCAAATATGGAGAAGATCGATGAGCTCTATCCTGACACTGTCGTTGACGAGCACTACTACAAGAATGACCAGTGGTTCTACACCAACGGTGACAGATATGCTCCTGGTAAAGAGCGCGGTGCACAGGGCAACACATACGACAGAAGCAAGCCTACAAGAGTATTCGTCGGTGAGTTTGCAAACAACAACACAAACAATGCATATGCATCTACACTCGCTGAGGCTGCTTACTGGACAAGCCTTGAGAGAAACTCTGACATGGTGATCATGGCTGCATACGCACCTCTCTTCTGCAAGAAGGGATTCAACAAGTGGGATTCGAACCTCATCTGGTTTGACAACCATGGTCTCTGGCGTTCTACAAACTACTACTACCAGAAACTCTTCTCAGTTGCCGGTGACAGAGCGTTTGAAATGTCTCCTGCAATGGAAGGTGCAGTTGCAGACTCTACTGTATACATGTCTCCTACAATCGACACCAAGTCTGGCGAGATCTTCATCAAGTTCGTGAACTCGGAGTGCGTGAACAAGGTATTCACAATCAATACCGGAAACAAGACAACTTATGAGGCAACTGTAGAATTCATTTCTTCTCATGACACGACTGTGAAGAACCAGGGTGGCCAGAACTACTATTCAACTCATCCTGACTACAACAAGACACAGTCATTCGGTGGTCCTGGTGCAGCTGAAAGACCAGGTCTGCGAGAGATGGCATGGAGATTCGGACCTAAGGTGAAATACACCGAAGCTGTCGTTCCTCAGACAAAAGACTATGGTAAAGTCAAGAAGTCATTCGTGATGACAATGCCTGAAAATTCAGTCGGAATCATACGTCTGAAGCCTGTCAAATAAACTTTTACCTTTGAAAAATACTTCATTTTATACGATAAGAGTGTCATTCATCAAGATTGACACTCTTATTCTTTTATTTTATTAAATAAAAATGTACTTTTGATATGTTTTTTTAGGTAAATACCACATTAAAACTAATAACAATATGAAAAGAACTCTAATGATTTCTGCAATGGCACTTGCGGCTTGTACGCTTGCCACTGCACAGGTTAAGGAAGATTTCAAGCCTGCTTCTACCAATCAGCAGGGAAAACAGTATCCGATGGTAAACTCTGAAAGAGTTGTACGTGCTCAGGTAACTGCACCGGATGCAAAGTATGTTCAGTTCGACATCGGAGGTGTAAAATATGACCTCGTTAAAGATGAGAACGGCGTATGGACAGGTGACACTGCTCCTCAGGACGAAGGATTCCACTACTATCAGATCTGGGTTGACGGAGCTGCTACTCCAGACCCTAACAGCCTTTATTACTATGGCGCTAGCCGTTGGGGAAGCGGTATCGACATCCCTGCACACGATGAGGATTTCTATGCAGTAAAGAACGTACCTCACGGTGACGTAAGAGAGGTTTACTACTATTCTAAGACAAACGACGCAATGCGTCATTGCTTCATCTACACTCCAGCAAGCTACGACACTGACCTCACTAAGAGATATCCTGTACTTTACCTCCAGCATGGTGGCGGTGAGAACGAGTATGGTTGGGCAGTTCAGGGTAAGACAGGTCTCATCATGGACAACCTTATCGCAGCAGGTCTCGCAGAAGAATTCATCATCGTAATGGATAACGGTACATGGTCAATGCCACGTCCTGCAGCAGGCGCTGCTCCTCAGGCACGTCCTCAGGCACCTCAGGGACAGAGACCACAGGCTCCACAGGGTGGTCAGAGACCTCAGGGCGGCGGTCCTATGGGAATGCCTTCAGGTTGGGCTGACGGCTTCATGAACACTCTCGTGAATGACATCATCCCTATGGTTGACGCCAAGTATCGTACAATCGCAGACAGAGAGCACCGTGCAATGGCAGGTCTTTCAATGGGTGCTATGCAGACAAAATCCATCACAATGGCTAAGCCTGAAGTATTCTCAAAGATCGGTCTCTTCAGCGGCGGCACAATCTCAGTTGATGAAGCGAACAGCACTCCAGGTTTCAGAGAGGCATACGACCTTGTATTCGTAAGCTTCGGTAGCCGTGAGACTGAGAATCCACGCGGCGGTGTAGACCCAGGTAAGATTACAGCAGACCTCAAGGCTTCAGGAATGAACGCTCATTACTATGTATCTCCTGAGACTGCACACGAGTGGCAGACATGGAGAAGAAGCCTCTATCAGTTCGCACAGCTTCTTTTCAAGTAAAAACAACCCATTAATTAATACACATTATGAAGAAATTGTTCTATCTCCTTCTCCCGTTGCTGTTTGCTTCATGTGCACAGCAGGAGAGTCCTATCCTCACAATCGAAGGTGGACAGGTACAGGGTGTTGCAGCTGACATCGAAGGCGTAACTGTTTACCGCGGTATTCCTTATGCAGCTCCACCAATCGGTGACCTTCGTTGGAAAGAGCCACAGCCAGTGGTTCCTTGGGATGGCGTAAAGGTTTGTGATACATTCGGACATCCTGGTTATCAGGCAGTTCACTATCCAGGCGGTTATACAACTGAGTGGGGTTACGGTAAAGAATCTCCATATAGCGAGGATTGTCTTTATCTTAACGTATGGACTCCAGCTCCTGGAAAGACTGACGCAAAACTTCCTGTAGCATTGTGGATCCATGGTGGCGGATATCGCGAAGGTTGGGGTTCAGAGCCTGAATTCGATGCTCAGGAGTGGGCAGCTAAGGGCGTTGTCCTCGTATCCATCAACTACCGTCTTGGCGTATTCGGATTCCTCACACATCCTGAGCTCTCTGCTGAGAGCCCACATGGTGTATCTGGTAACTACGGTATCCTCGACCAGATCGAGTCACTCAAGTGGATCAACAAGAATATCGAGCAGTTCGGTGGTGACCCTGCAAACGTAATGATCTTCGGACAGAGCGCTGGTGCAGGTAGCGTAAAGACAGTTTGCGAGTCTCCTCTTTCTAAGGGTCTCTTCAACAAGGCAGTCATCATGAGCGGTGGCGGTATCACTAACCCTAATGCAGCTCCTGCAGGAAGAGGCATGGGTATGATGGGCGCTCCTATGACACTTGCTGATGCAGAGCAGGCTACAAAGAAGGTTATGGACTGGGCAGGTTTCGACAGCCTCGAGAAGATGCGTAAGGCTTCTACTGAGATGTTGTACACAGTTGGTAACTTCTATACTGCAGTTACAGGCGACAGAACAGGTAGAGTGACAGGCAGCCCAATGGTTGACGGTTATGTTTCTCTCCAGAGCTTCGACAATGCAGCATATGCAAACGCACTTCCTAACATTCCTTATATGATCGGTTATACTCAGGATGATATGGGAAGCATGGCTCCTGGTATCGCAGAGTTCTGTCTCAACAGAGAGTCTGTAGGTGACAAGGCTTATGCATACGAGTTCGCACGTCCTCTTCCTACTGACGGCCGTTCAAATGTTCTTGAGGGTGCATTCCACTCTTCAGACCTCTGGTACGTATTCAAGTCACTTCAGCACTGCTGGAGACCTTGGGCAAAGGGTGACTGGGATCTTTCTGAGGTTATGCTTACAGCTTGGACAAACTTCGCTAAGTACGGCGACCCTAACGGTCCTGACGGCGGCGAGTGGAAACCTTACACACAGGATAACGCACAGTTCATGCTCTTCAAGCTTGACGAGAACGATGTTGAGGATTCATGCATGGGAGATCCGATTCCAGCATCGAAACCGATGAGATGGTTCTAATCAATACAGAGTGCCGCAGGTGATGCGGCACTCTTTTTTTTGTCGGAAATGTATCATAAAGTGTGACATTTAATACTTAGTGACGACATCATTTCATAGATTGTAAGTATTTGATTACTTTTACACATTGGAATATTATCACTAAAACAATACAAAATGAAAAGAATCAGTTTATTTATGCTGCCGGCAATCATGCTTGCATCATGCTGCGGCCCGAAGGAACAGGACCTCATTCTGAACGAGTCAGAGTACTTCGAGCGCCAGGGTGTGAATGTGCTTGTGTACAGCAATCTCTACAATGGCGGTTTCAACGATGAGAAGAACTCAGGTATCGAAATCATCCATCATGGTGTAAGAACGGTTCAGGGTGGTGCAGTAAGACTTTCAAGCACTCCTGAGCAGTGGGACCTTGTTCCTGCGACACCTTCAAGAACAGTCAACGCAGAAGACGGAACTATCGAAGTGGCATTACGCTACGAAGATTACGATTTCGATTCGAGAATCGTTGTCACTCCTAAGGGCAAGGCATTTGAAATCGCAGTATATCTTGATGAGCCACTTCCAGAGAAGCTCGTCGGACATGCAGGATTCAACCTCGAATTCCTCCCATCACAGTATTGGGCAAAGACTTTCATCGTTGATGGAAGACCTGACAGATTCCCTAAGTATGCTGCCAGCGAGACTACAACAAAGCCAAATGCTGAAAAGCCTAAGCAGTTCAAGGGTTACAAGACTTATGATGACCGCGGCACAGACCGTTACATCGATCCGCTTCCGCTCGAGCAGGGTAGAGAGTTCATCATTGCACCGGATGCTCCTGAGCGTATGATGACAATCACTTCTGAGGACGCCGACATCATGCTTTATGACGGTCGTATCCTTGCACAGAACGGCTGGTATGTATTCAGAAGCCTTCTTCCTGCAGGAAAGACCGGTAAGGTCGTTACATGGACTGTAGAGCCAAACGCAGTCAAGGGATGGGTACGTGAGCCTAATATCGGATTCTCACAGGTAGGATATCTCCCTGAACAGCCAAAGATTGCAGTAATCGAGCTTGACAAGAATTACAAGTCAGAGTCAACTGCAAAGGTGATCAAGGTTGAGAACGACGGTACCGAGAAGGTAGCTTATTCAGGTAAGGTTAAGAACTGGGGTATGTACTACAAGTACAATTACGACAGATTCGATTTCTCTAAGGTTACTGAGCCTGGTGTATATTACATCCAGTATGGTGAGACAAAGACAAACAACTTCATCATCAACGACGATGTATACGACAAGATCACTGACGCAACAAGTGACATCTGGATTCCTATCCATATGAACCACATGTATGTGAATGAAGGATACCGCGTATGGCACGGAGAGCCTTTCAGAGAGGGTTATCGTCAGGCACCTAGAAACACAGACCACTTCGACCTCCATGATCAGGGTCCTACAACAGACACACGCTTCAAGGATCTCGAACTTATCCCAGGTCTTAATGTAGGTGGTTACTTCGACGCCGGTGACTTCGATATCGAAACACATTCAAACATCAGCGTTGTACAGAACCTCGTACGTGCATGGGAACTCTTCCGTTCAGACAGAGACCAGACATTCGTAAGCCAGGAGCAGCGTTATGTTGACCTTCATCGTCCGGACGGAACACCTGATATCCTCCAGTATATCGAGCATGGTGTACTTAACCTCGTAGCTCAGGCTGAGATTCTCGGACACATGTCACAGACACTTTCTAACTCAGTTCTTGATAACTATCACCACCTTGGCGATGCTGGCTCACTCACAGACGGCCTCATCTACGACCCTAAGCTCAAGCCATATGAGGTGTCAAAGGATGGTAAGTACAGCGGTACTCCAGATGACATGTGGGCATTCACATCTCGTGACCCTATGCGTGACTTCAATGCTGCAACAATGTTCGCTGCTGCAAGCCGTGCTCTTAAGGGATACAATGACGAACTCGCAGCAAGAGCTCTCAAGCAGTCAAAGAGACTTCTCAAGGAGGCTACCGAGCTTATGGCAAAGAACCAGACAGGCAACGGAAGAAACCGCGGTGGCGCAGGTGGAAACATTTCCGCAAACCTCCAGCTTTATGTAGCGACAGGCGAACAGCAGTATCTTGACCAGTTCAATGCGACACTCTGGCCTTCACTCGACAGAAATGTCAACATGTCACTCATGACTGCCCTCGACGCCATTCCATACATGGATGAGGCATACAAGGAGAAGCTCCGTCCATATGTTGAGAAGTTCAAGACTTACATAGAGGAACTTGAGAAGGTGAACCCTTATGGAGTTCCTATCGGACTCGGCAACTGGGCAGGTGGCGGACAGATCCTCAGCCATGGAACAACAGTATGCTACGCAAGCATCTATTTCCCTGACATCATTGACAAGTCACATGCATACAAGGCTGCTGAATGGCATTTCGGTTGCCACCCATATCATAACTACTCACTCGTAGCAGCTGTGGGTGCAGCACGTCCAAAGGAAGTATTCTACGGCAACAACAGAGCTGATTTCTCAGCAATCCCTGGTAACGTTGCTCCTGGTCTTCTCTTCAGACATCCTGACCATTTCGAGAACTATGATGACTGGCCATTCTTCTGGGGACAGAATGAGGGAACCATCGCAGGTAACATCAGCTACCTCATCTTCGGTTCAGCATTCAAGAACCTTGTAACAGGAAAGTAATCAAGGAGATGAACATTTCGTCCGATAAAAAGATGCAGTAGGTAAAGACTACTGCATCTTTTTTGTTAAATTTGTGCACGAAATTTAAATTTGACACATGCACAAACCTATAATATATCAAATGCTCCCACGTCTATGGGGCAACAATACTGCAGAGCCTGTAAAGAACGGAAATCTCAGCCAGAATGGCACTGGCAAGTTCTCTGACATTGACACCAACACGCTGGATTACCTCAAATGGCTCGGATGCAGCCATGTCTGGTATACGGGCATTCTGAGACATTCTACTCAGTCTTCAGAGGATGGTTGCATACCATCTCATCCTCAGTTCGTAAAAGGAAAGGCAGGATCGCCATATGCTATATGCGACTACTATGATGTAAATCCATATCTTGCTGATAATCCAGAGAATAGAATTGCTGAATTCGAGCAGTTGATCAACAGGACTCACGAAGCCGGACTTAAGCTTATAATAGACTTTGTCCCTAATCATGTATCAAGAGATTATGGCAAGGTCGGACATGCTGAAGGCCACAGTATCCTTGGCTCCGGTGACGACAAGACAGTCCATTGGAAACCGGAAAACGACTTTTTCTATTATCCGGGCGAAAAGCTCAATCTACCGACTCCTGTACCTGCAGGAATAGAGCCATATGAGGAATATCCTGCGATGGCAACCGGCAACAATTGTTATAGTCCGACTCCTGGCATCAACGACTGGTATGAGACAGTAAAGATCAACTACGGAGATTCATACACACCGACATGGGAGAAGATGTATGAAATACTTGAATTCTGGTCAGAGAAGGGTGTAGACGGTTTCAGATGTGACATGGTAGAACTTGTACCTCCGCAGTTCTTCAAATGGGTCATTGAGAAGATCAAGGTAAAACACCCTGAAATTATTTTCATTGCAGAAGTATATAAGAAGGAACTCTATTCAGAATATATCAGAAACATAGGATTCGACTATCTGTACGACAAATCTGGATTGTACGACACGCTCAGAACTGTAGTGGAAAAGAACGCTGCAGACAACGGCATGCCTGTAGAATTATGGCAGTCAGCTACAGGAATCACCCGAAACTGGCAGTTCCTCGGCGATCTTCAGCCTTATATGCTCAATTTCCTTGAGAATCATGATGAGCAGCGCTTTGCATCCGACTTCTTCGGAAAGGATGCACGCAACACATATGCTCCTCTCTATACATCCCTTCTGCTTAACACAGCACCATTCATGATCTACTTCGGAGAAGAGGTAGGAGAAAGGGGAATGGACGAAGAAGGATTCAGCGGATGCGACGGACGCAGCACCATATTCGACTGGTGGAGCATCAACGCAGTACGCCGTCTGAGAAATGTGATTCAATCGGGTGTATACAAAACACTCGACCCTGCAGAAATTGCAAAGGAGGGACTGACAGAAAAGGAAGCTGAAGTCTTCTGCAGATTTGCGGAAGCTACAAGATTCGCCGCTTCAGACGAGGCTGTAAGACAAGGAACGACATACGACCTATGTTACTGCAATTCCGGTTCGGAAGGATTTGACAAAGACAGACATTTCGCCTTCTTAAGAGATCATCTCGACCACACGATTCTTGTAGCAGCCAACTTCTCAAATAGGGAAACGGAGATGAACATCGTCATTCCTGACCATGCATTCGAGTGGATGGGAATCCCTGTTTCAGAAGATCTTTATCCTGGAAAGTCAATCAGCGTACAAGTAGGTCCGATGGACGCAAAAATAGTGACTCTGATTTAGTGTTTTTGGGTCAGAAAGGAATAAAAATCGGTTTAACAAAAATGTTACACGTGCGAACATATTTGTTAAACCGATTGATTTTTAATATCCTACAATTGCCTTATTAGAAGATCGGTCAATAAAGCCAACCAAGCCCTCCGGAGCCTTATAAAGCTTTACAAATTCACCGTTTTCGAGACATTCGAGCTTTGAAATGGCATTTTCATCGATATATCCGTCACCTCTTACAGTATCAATTGTAAGATAGCCGACACCTAGAGAAGTGATGTTCTGGAAGAAATGTGTACCCTGACTTGGTTCTATCTGATAGCCAGGAATTGCGGTCTCCACAATCATTCTCGCCTCCGAAATTTCATTCCACAATACAGGTATTCCGAGCCATGGATCAGAAGATCCCCATCTGCCAGGACCGATGAGAAGGTAGTTTCCACCCTCATTCTTCAGCCTGTCGTTCATGGCGGAGATTTCCATTGCCATCTCCTTTGTCTTTGCGCTGTCGAAAGATGCGGAAGGCACGTGGATGATATATTTCATCTTGTCAGAATATCCGGAACCGAGGGCCTTACCGGATCTCAGAATGACATTTGAGATGGATTCTGATGCCTTTTCAATTGTAGTGGTCTTATCTTCTGAGAATTCTCCGACAGGACGCACCTGAAGAAGCTTCATCACCAGACCCTGACCGTTCTGTCCGTTATTGATGTCTGCCGCAAACTCAATCTCAACGTCACACATAAGCTCTTTCTTACAGATTGCCATCAGGTCAGTGATGATCTGAGCTAGAGGATATCTTCCATATTTGAGTATGGCGTCAAATGATACGATTCTAGGTCCTCGCGCAGTGATTCCTGGAACCATGCGGTTATTTTCAATGCTGAATGTGGATGCGACGAGCTCTGGATGTGGATATGACGTAAGAATTTCTGCCACCTGAGGGTGAGCTAGGTTAATACCCTCGTCTTTTGAAATCTTGAATGCTCCAGGTCTGAGATCGAGGGCGTACATATCCTTCTGAGTATCTCTCAGAGCCAGTTTGGGATCTGAAAGCTGAAGGATCTTCTTAGGGTACTTAGGACTGAATCTCAATGTGTTACCACCGTCTACCACAGTCTTACCAAGACCGAATGCACGGTTTACGATTCCATCTTCAGGCTTTTCACATCCGATCGGATAGAAATTGATGGATCTGGCCACACCAGAAAGCAGCGGATAGTACAGACCGTCATGCTCTGTACCGCAGATGCTCTGTACAACTACCGCCATCTTCTCTTCGCTGAGAAGGTTTGCTGTGGTCTGTATATATGTTCGGCTTCCTGCATAAAACACTGATGCATATACGCTCTTGATTGCCTTGCCGAGCATTCGGAGCATCTGATCCTTGTTCTCTACAAGCGGAACCATGTATGTCGAGTAAACTCCTGCAAATGGCTGATAGCTGCTGTCTTCAAGTTTTGAACTAGAACGCACTGCAAAAGGGGAATGCGCCTGATTTACATAAACCCTAAGCTGTTCTACGAGCTTTTCAGGCAGACGTGAGGCTACAAACTCAGAAAGTATCTCTTCATCTGAAACATCAGAATCGATGACATACTGAAGGTCATTTTCAAGGATGAACTGATCGAAATAGTCAGTTGCAATGACCACAGTTCTTGGTATGGATATCTTGACTCCCGGGTATTTGTCAGCCAGATTATGCTTGTCTACCAGGCTGTTAAGGAATGCAAGTCCACGAGCCTTTCCTCCAAGCGAACCGTCTCCCATTCTGGAGAACCAGATATGTCTTCCATAATTATCCTCATCAAAGTGGGCAATGACTCCGCGTCCCATCAGTGCATGAAAATCATGTATCTGTTGAGATACGTAATGACGCATGTCGCTTACTGTCGCAAAATGGCTCTCCTGTACAGCCTTCACTTTTCCACCAAGGGTAAAGAGTCCTCTTGAATAGAACCATTTTGAAAGCATGTTCTTTGATGTGGCCTTGAGAAGCACATCATCAGGTATGGTACGCACCAGGGTTTCAAGCTCCTTGAGATTAGCAGCCCTGCCGTACTCGACCCTGTTATCGTCACGAAAGACAAAGTCTCCGAAGCCGAATTCCTCCTTGATATAGTCAGCCAACTGTAGCATCAATGTCTTGGAGTATTTCTTTAGGAAACCTACTCCAATCTCCTGAGCCACATCGGATATGCTTGCCTGAGACGACTGAAGGAGAACCGGCATCATCGGATCATCTTCCTTGATATGGCGTACGAGTGAAACTCCTGCATCCAATACTTCCTTATCGCTTCCTTCGTCCTTATGTAAAGTAAAACCGACATCTGATATCACACCAAGAAGATTGTGCTTGTACTTTTCATACAGACTAAGAGCATCATCATAATTGGTTGCAAGAAGAATCTTCGGACGGGAACGTTTGCGTATCTTTCTCTGCTGCTCGTTAAGAGTCTCTGTAAGGAACTCGCGGGTCTGCATCAGAATCAGCTTATAAAGCTCCGGAAGATATGTAGAATAATATCTGACAGAGTCTTCCACAAGCAGAATTGCCTGCACTCCGACATCGTTTATATCATGTTCTGCATTCTTCAAGTCCTCGAACAGCTTTACAATAGCCACAATAAGGTCTGCATTTCCATGCCAGCAGAACATATTGTCAATGGCAGATGTATCCTGAAGGGCAAGTCTTCTGTACACCTCTTTAGAGAAATGAGTAAGAAGTACAAAAGGCAGATTCGGTCTGTCCTGCTTGATTTCAGTAGCCAGCGAGAATACCTCCTTGTCGGTCACATTATACATGCACATGACCATATCTATACCCACTACAGTATTCAGCAGCACACGCGCTTCTGCGGCTGTCTGTACCCAGATGAATTTAGGCGGGTTACTGAGGTTGAGATCAATATATTCCTTATAGATCTGCGACTCTATCTGACCATCTTCTTCAAGAATGAATGCATCGTAATTGCTGCATATCATGAGAATCTTTCTGATCCTGTAACTGATCAGTGATTCATAATCGGTTTCGTTAAGTTCCTTTAGCAGAACAGGTTCTATCGTATTCATATCTATCTGTAAAGTCTTCTGCGGAATTCAGCTACTGTAATTGCGGTTGCGATCGCCGCGTTCAGGGATTCAGATCCGGGCTGATCTGAAGGGTATGGCGGAATGTAGAGTCGGTCAGTCACCAAGGTACCCATGGCATCAGAAATACCGACAGATTCGTTGCCGATGACAATCATGGCAGGAGCCTGCTCACCGTTATCCAGCTGTTTTCCATACATGTTTTCTCCATCAAGGAAAGTTCCGAATATCCTGCCACCCTTATCAAGGAACATACGCGAAAGCTCATGAAGGTCCACATAATGCATCTTCACTCTGAATACGGCGCCCATAGTAGCCTGAACAACCTTTGGATTAAAGATATCGACAGTATCACGTGCGGCAAAAACAGCCTCTATACCAAACCAGTCAGCAATCCTGAGTATCGTACCGAGATTGCCTGGATCCCTGATGGAGTCAAGTGCAAGGAACAATCCTCCTGAAGATATGACTCTGTCAAGATCAGATGCATCGTCAACATAGATATCGGAAGGTTTTCTGACTACTGCAAGGGCAGGAGAGGGTGAAGATAGGGCAGACATTCTTGACATTGCATCACTTCCGATCTCAGCTGCTCTATATACCTTTTCAACAGTCATATCAGAGTTCAATGCCTCTTCTACCATCTTCTCTCCTTCCACCACAAAAAGGCCTAATTCATCCCTGAACTTCTTCTGTGACAGCGACTTGACTTTCTTTATTTCATTGTTTGATATAGATGCCATAATTATTTCTGTTCTCAATCTCACAAATATAGCAATTTTTCTGGCTAAAATTTTGAGAAAAGCGCAGTTTGAGATAAATTTGCGGAGATAATGTTAAGAAAGGTATCCGGCATATTAACGGCGGTCATATTAGCTCTCGCCGCATCATCCTGCAGCACGACACGTGTACTGCAGGAAGACCAATACCGTCTGACTGACAATAAGATAAAGGTCATCAACGACAAGAAGTTCAACACAAGTTCCCTAACCCCATACCTCAAGCAGAAACCTAATCCATCGATATTCTTCGGTTGGAATCCTTTTCTCAGCGTATACAACTGGTCAGACGGAGAGGACAGCGGATGGGACAAGCTTGTCAGGAAGATCGGTCAGGCTCCGGTAATATATGATGCCGACCTTGTGGAAAGTTCCATCGACAACATCAAGACCCACTTGGAATACCAGGGTTATTATGGTTCCGAGGTTGATGCTGATATAAAGGTAAAAGGAAGAAAGGTATCTGTTGCATACAACGTACTTCTTGGAAAGCAGTATCCGATAAGCTCTATACAATATGTCCTTCCGAAAAGGGGAGAATTCAGAACAGCCTTCCTCAATGACACTACAGACATGTCTCTGAAAATTGGGGAAATGCTTTCGGAAGCATCTTTGGAAACAGAATCAGAGCGCTACAGCTCTACCATGAGGAACGAAGGATTCTACGACTTCAACAAGAACCATTTCTTCTTTGAAGCGGATACTCTTTCAAGACCGGGAGAAGCTGCCTTGACAATTACAGTCAACGAGTATACCCGTAATGAAAATCCGCGCGATGCAAGTCCTATCAGGAAATACTATATCGACAAGGTAGACATCTCCTATCCTGAAAACCTTGAAATCAAGCAGAAGGTACTGAGAGAGCTTACTACGATTGCTCCAGGACAGGTTTATAGCGAAGACGCTGTAAATAACACATACTCAAGACTTTCAGCCCTGAAGATCTTCAGTGCCGTAAATATCGGCATGACCCCGAAGGACACTAACCTTGTGGATTGTGACATAACACTGAACCAGTCCAAACTCCAGGGCATCAAGGCAAACCTGGAGGCATCTTCAAACTCATCAGGACTCTTCGGTATCTCACCTCAGCTGTCATATTATCATAAGAACATCTTCCGAGGAGGAGAAACGCTGAACCTGAGCTTCATGGGAAATTTCCAGTCAAAGTTCAAGGATTCAGTCCGCTCAAATGAGTTCGGTATATCAGGCGGATTGAGCTTTCCGAAGTTCTTTCCGCTGCCGTACAGCCTTTTCACCGGAGCCATACCTCGTACAGATGTCAATGCATCATATAACTACCAGGATCGTCCGGAATACACCAGAAACATCATTTCTACATCCTACGGATACAGCGGCAATGTAAAGAACCGATTCTTCTATCAGGCTTATCCTCTGCAGTTGAATGTGGTAAGACTGTCCAACCTTGATCCGGACTTCTACGAAAGTCTTGCTGACGACCCATTCCTCAGATATGCATATCAGGATCACTTCGATCTCGGATCCGGTCTCATGATGTACTATACTACTGACGCTGAAAGCATTCCTAAATCAAGCTTCTTCTATACAAGATTCCAGTTTGACATCGCCGGTAACCTATTGTCGTGCTTCAACCAGTATATGGAGCAGAACAGCAATGGTACGAGAATGATATGGAACACTCCTTACTCACAGTTCGTACGAGGAGAAATAACGTTGGGACGTACTTGGATATTCGGAAGAAATTCAGGTCAGTCAATCGCAACGCGACTGCTTGCAGGTGCGGGATACGCATATGGAAACTCCACGGCGCTTCCGTTTGAAAAGCATTTCTACGCAGGAGGTTCCAACAGCTTACGTGGATGGCAGGCCAGAACTGTAGGCCCTGGATTGTCTCAGATGGACAAATCATTCGTGATTCCAAACCAGACAGGAGACATGAAGCTTGAAGCGAACATCGAATATCGATTCAACATCTTCTGGAAAGTTGCCGGAGCAGTGTTTGTCGACGCAGGAAATGTGTGGACACTCAGAAGCAGCGAAGAAGGCAACAGTTACGAATCCATGTTCAGATGGGATACATTCGGTGAAAGTATAGCCGCAAACTGGGGAGCCGGCGTACGTCTTAACTTCGGATTCCTTCTTCTGAGATTGGATATGGGTATCAAGCTGCACGATCCTGCAAGACTTGATAAATGGGTGACTCCTGACCTCTGGCTCAAACAAGACGGACATACACTGCACTTTGGCGTGGGATATCCTTTCTAGTAATATTTAGGCCACATAGCTTCCAGACGAGCACGAAGACCCTCTTCCTGCTTATTATCACCAGGTTCATAGAATTTATGACCGGCCAGTTCCTCCGGCATGAACTCCAGATCTACAAAATGTCCAGGATAGTCATGGGCATATTTATATCCGTCCTTATATCCTAAATCTGCCATCAGCTTGGTCGGAGCATTTCTCAGATATAGCGGAACAGATGCGGTCTGGGTGTTCCTTGCTGCCTCCAATGCAGCATCTATAGCCATGTAGGCGGAATTGCTCTTTGGAGAAGACGCAAGATATATCGTCACTTCAGCCAACGGAATACGTGCCTCAGGCATACCTATATTGTGAACGATCTGGAAACATGAGTTTGCAAGGAGTATCGCATTAGGATTTGCCAGACCTATGTCTTCTGCCGCCAGAATACAGAGACGGCGTGCGATGAATAAAGGATCTTCACCTCCATGCAGCATCCTTGCAAGATAATATATGGCCGCATTCGGGTCAGATCCACGTACACTCTTTATAAAGGCAGAAATAACATCATAATGCATTTCTCCTCCTTTGTCATAGATTGCTATATTTTCCTGAAGGCAGGATGTCACTGTCTTGTTGTCGATCACTATGGTCTTGTTTCCCGCAAAAGATCCGACAACGATTTCAAGAATATTGAGAAGCTTGCGCGCATCTCCAGCACTATGGCGGAAAAGTGCATCGGTCTCCTTGACCTCTATCTTCTTATGTCTCAGTATCTCATCCTCCTTGATTGCGCGCTCCAGAAGCCTCTGAAGATCAGCCTTTTCCAGCGACTTCAGCACAAAGACCTGACAACGTGAAAGAAGAGGAGTTATGACTTCGAACGATGGATTCTCAGTAGTGGCACCGATAAGAATGACTGTTCCGTCTTCTACAGCTCCAAGAAGAGCATCCTGCTGGGACTTGTTGAAACGGTGAATCTCATCGATGAAGAGGATCGGAGAGTTTCCTGACGAAAATATGGATCCGGAACGTGCCTTGTCGATAACCTCACGGACGTCCTTTACACCGGCGCTTACAGCTGACAGCGTATAGAACTCTCGTCCGAGAGATTTGGCTACAATTCGCGAAAGGGTAGTCTTTCCCACACCTGGAGGGCCCCACAATATGAAGGAAGAGAGATTTCCACTCTCTATCATATTACGAAGGATACCCCCTTTACCTATCAGATGTGTCTGTCCCACATAACCGTCAAGGTTCTGGGGACGCATTCGTTCCGGTAGGGGAGGAAGCATTCTGCCACGGCCTATATTTTCTTCTTGGGAAATCATATCTCTTTTCCGAATACCCAACGTTTCTTATGCTGTTCTTTTTCAAATGGTGTCCACATTGCCTGGACCTTGGCGTTTGTCTCAAGATTTGCATTGGTTTCAGCATACTTGAAACCGAGGTCCTTATAAGTCTTGAAGAGGTCGTTGAATAGGAGAGCGTTGATACCACGGCTCTGATAGTCAGGTCTGACACCGATCAGAAGCATATCGAGGGTATCCGGTTTCTTCCAGAACATGGCCTTGAGAAGGTGCCACCAACCGAATGGGAAGATCTCTCCGTTACACTTCTGAAGTGCATTTGAGAGAGATGGGATTGTAATTGCCAGAGCGATAAGATCTCCGTTCTCATCCTCTACAAAGCTGAACATTCTAGGATCTGCCAATGTGAGATAAAGATCAACATACTGATCGATCTGCTTCTCAGACAACAACGAATATCCGTAAAGTACGCAATACGTCTTATTAACAAGATCAAATACCTTACGTCCGTAATCTTCCTTCCTGATTTCAGATTTTGTAAGCTTCCTTACCTTAAGATTGTATTTCTCCCTTATGATTTCCGCATACTTTACATGCTTCTCGGGAAGTTCCTCCGGAAGAGAGATCCTGTATTCAACCCAACCGGTCTCCTTATAGTATCCGAGCTTCTTCATGTGCTCAGGATAATATGGATGGTTATAGATGAGAGCCATTGTGCTGAGGCGGTCAAATCCTTCGACCAACATTCCCTCAGGATCAAAGTCAGTAAAACCGAGAGGTCCAACTATCTGCTTCATTCCGTGAGATTTACCGAATGCGATGACGGCATCAAGCAATGATGAAGACACTTCGATATCATCTATGAAGTCGAACCATCCGAAACGGACCTGTTCAACATTCCATGCTTCGTTCGCCTTATGGTTTACAATTGCAGCTACTCGTCCGACAATCTTATTGTCCTTGTATGCAAGATAAAGTTCGACATCACAGAATTCAAATGCCGCATTCTTGTCCTTGCTCAAAGTATTCAAGTCATCCAAAGGCATGCTTGGGACATAATACTTGTTTCCTTTATATAGTTTGTTGGCGAAACGGACAAACGATTTAAGTTCCTTCTTTGTGGTAACTGTCTTGATTGTTACACTCATGATATCAGGTATGGGTTAGTACAGATTACAAAGTTAGGAAATTTTCTCTCAAATCGGCTTATTTTTCCTAAATTCGCAAACAAGACCAGAACCGTATGCATGATACATTGAAAAGAACGATATTCATTTTCATTGTCGCCTGTGCGGCCATGTCATATGGTCATGCTCAGCCCAAATCATTGGGCACAACCTTTTCATTCAGCGGAGTAGGACTTACATATGAGCATTATCTGAACGAAGAAAGCTATATCAACGCAGACATCAAGGCAGAGATGCTTTCATACTTCATTGACAGAAATGACCGTCCTGGCATCTCGGCATCAGTATCCTGCAACTTCATCGTGAAAAGATGGACCACGCGTAACGGTAATTCAATTCACGCATTTGCGGGCCCGGGAGTGATCGTCGGATATGCCCACGATTACATAAAGGACAGGGGCTATCTGTTCGGTCTTAAAGGACGCATAGGAGTCGAATGCAGATTTGACAGGAATGTCTCGATATCCGCCTGTGTAACACCAATCCTGGGCTCACACGCGATTCTGAGGGATGATTACATTGAGATGAAGTACTACAGGAGCGGCATGATCAGCACGATTCTTCCGGAAATAGGAATTAAATACGCCTTCTGACAATGAGAAAAAGACATTTCATACAGATTCTTCTCTTGTTGCTGATTCCTCTCGGTGTCAGAGCTGAGACCACGATGCCCGGACTCACTTTCGGTGCAGAATGGGGGTACACAGGTACTTTCTATTCCGGTTACCACTATAATTTTTACGCACCGGAAGGTTACAGGGTGGATTTACGCAAGTATGAGTTCACATACGACAGCAATGCAGAGGCCTATCTCCATATAGGATACAATCTGAATGAAAATTACAATGTATCCTTTTACATGGGAATCTCTGCAATACAGGACTACCATCACACATTGCCGCTGTCTGTAAGGTTGACCCGACTTTATGGTAATGATCACATGAAGGACAGGATTTTCTCCTTCATTGACCTGGGAAGTGGAATATGCGTCAAGAGACAGCCGCAGGAGATACTGACAGGAAAAATAGGGGCGGGATACAGACTATCGTTGAGCAGGGACACAAAAATGGACTTCATTCTGGCTTTGAGGTCAGTTCTCACACACCCGGACATAAAATATTACGGCACTGATATAGCGCGTGAAAAGACAAACCGGAACAATGCATACATAAGCGCCTTTTCATTAGGAATTTCACTGACATTCTGAAACTAAAACATTTATATATGGCTATTGGATTTAAATTGAAGAAGACTGAGCGTATTCTTTTCTGCGCCAGCAAATGGTGGGGCGACCCGGATTTCCCAGAACAGATGGAATATCCGACCGTAAGGGTCACTGACGAAGACGGTGACACATTTGATTATCCGTTGACCTTCATCTGTCAGATAAATTGTGAGGATATTGCCCAATTTGACCCTGAAAACAAGCTGCCTCATGAGGGAATGCTATATTTCTTCGGAGCAATTGACGAGTATATCGGTTACGATTCTCCGACACACAATGGAATAGGCGAGTGGCCGAAGGGATCTTTTGTTGTCAAATATGCTAAAAACGTCAACTTCGAAACATTCCAGAGCTGTATGCTGGTTGATGACGACGACCAGACTCTGACAGAGCCTGAGATGGAGATGGAGTTCTTCCAGTGCGAAGATGACGCAATGACATCAAGGCTTCTTGGAGTCCCATACAATGAAGATGTAAGGAATGCATACCCTGAATACATTTCACTTCTTCATATGGAAGAGGACGAAGGGGCAGGTATCAGATTCTATGATTGCGGAACACTCGACACCATGATGAAGGAATCAGATCTGAAATACGGCAATTGGAAAAAGACAAAGACCTATCTCCATTCGCTATAACAAAAAATTAAGGACTTCTGCTGAAGTCCTTAATTTTTTAAATGTCTGACACTATACATTTGTGCCAGGCATTTTTCTCGCAGATAAATCCGAATTATTCACAGTAAATCAGTCCATATCTGATACCATAATGATAGGACCAGTCGCCTTCTGTAATGCGAAAATGCTGATATGCCCATGGAATCCCGTATGATTTTGTTTTATCTTCGTGTGCGGAAACCTGCATCTGAAAAGAACGTCTATCGCCATTATTGTCAATTAGTAACAAATATCCCATAAAGCTACAAGGGCCAGGATGATAATAACAGAACCATATGTCTGGAACAGCATAATAGATTCCCACTTCGTATCTGCCGGAACTTACGACCACGTCAGATTCCTTTAGAGAGTAGGTCATATCCTGATTGATAGTCAGCTTGGATCCATCTTGAAGTAATCTGCTTTCCGGTATTTTTTCTGTCGCCGGTTCAATCAGATGTTCAGGCATCTCTTCTTGAAAACAGATTACACTGCTGACTTCATACTCTCCATACATTACCTTGTAACCATCATGAATAAAATGAGAGGCATAAGGCTGAGTAGTTGGATCAGTTCTCACAAAATGCTTATAATCGGTGCCAATTGTACCTTCAGAAAAGTCAGTGCCAATCTTCTGCCACTCCATTTCATTGTCACTGAGCTTGACAATGGCATATTTATCATCACCGGAGAATGAGTATATGGTAATGATTCCTTCTGAATAAGTGTATTGCTGTTCATTCTTTAGTACTCCACCCTCGCTATCATACACATCAATATTGTATGCAGCATTTTCTTTGAATGAATGATAAACGGCTGCATCCATATTGAAATCAGGATATTTCTCATAGCTTTCTGCCCATTTGCCGATTATCTTGGCAGGATCATAATAAATCATATCCTCGTTGGCGAAAGAGAAAGTCCAGCTATAATCGTCCGGGCCATTCACTTCAGTGATATGACACTCCCATTCTGATTCAGAATATATATTGCGTTCATATCCTTCTGATTGTGATCTTACCCATTCGGAAACTGATATTCCGTCAGCAGTCACGACGTAAATACTGTCAATCGGAGCGAAATCATCAAATACAGGAGCACCGTGGCCTTCCAAATTCTCTTTACTCAAAATACATATTGAGTCACCAGGGGCAATAGTCTGTAAATCCATATTAGAATGATACACCTTCAAGACGACATCAGTAGTATTCTTGAAAAACCATGTCTCATTACTTCCATGAAGCCATTCTGCTGGATCACATGATGTGAAAACAAATAGTAAACTGGTTATGAAAAAGAGAGTTCGTTTCATATTCTTGGTGTTTAGTCTTTTATATAGATGCTTTAAAAGCATTATTTGTGACGCACAAATCCCGATTTAACAGTGTAAATATATCTCTTTTTTATAGATATTACAACTCAAGAAATTTTAAATGTGTACCAATTGGGTACTTTATTTGAAAAATGATATATTTGCAAAACTAAATAGAATGAAAATGGTTGTTGTAAGCAGTAGAGAATTCAGGGCTAACCAGCGTAAATACTTCGACTTAGCCCTTACAAATGATGTCGTGATTACATCCAGGACTCACGGCAGCTATAGGCTTGTGCCAGTGAGAGAAAGTGATACGCTCATTGATCAGACCACTTTGGAGGCTAAAATCAGACGCGGAATTGAGGAGTATGAACAGGGTAAGGTTCATAGAATGGAGGAAGGGGAGAGTGTTGATGGCTTCCTTAGTCGAATGATTAATGAAGACTGAAATGTATAGAATAGTATTTTCTAACGACGCAAAGAAGGACCTTAAGGAACTGTGCAAGAAAGCACCTCAGGCAGTAAAGAAACTGTCAAAGCTTCTGGAAGAAATCCAGGAGCATCCCAGGACTGGTACCGGTCAGGTTGAGCCACTTAAGGGTTACGACGGGAATGTATATTCGCGCCGTATAACGCATGAGCACAGACTTGTGTATCGTATCTATGATGAAGTTATTGAAGTTCTAGTTCTATCTGCTTTCGGGCACTACAAAAAGTAGCCAATCTAGCAAGAATTATTATCAGGCCTCGCATCACTGTTGTGATGTGGGGCCTTTTTTAATCACTTAATACTAATCATTTATGGCATTCATCGACAAAATCAATCCGGATGTACCGGAAGGTAGGCTTTTGATCAGGAATGGGGAATTCATCCTCAAAGATCCTGATGCAGAAGTCTCAAAAGTCCCGTTAGATAAGAAGTGGGATAAGTTACTCAAGTACATCAAAGCTCAAGGGTATAGTGCCTCTGAAGTCGATATGATGATCTCGGCCTATGGGCATATTTATAGACGTAGAGCAAAGCGAGATATTGATAAATACAACCAGATCAGGAGGGAATTTCCCAAACTCAACTACCAGTTAAGATCGTTGCTGTTGTATGATTATTACGATATGCTTCCATCAAACAGGAAAATTGCAGACTCTGCGTATTATGAGCTGAATGATAACTTCAGGCTTTTACTGGATGACTGCATGCGAGCAGCAAAGTCAGCCCATGTTAGAGATCTGACTATCAGCGTCGAAGCATCCAGTTGCGCAAATTTCTTTACGTATCTGCAGAAATTGGGAGTCAGCTGTATTCTAGATTTAGAAGAAGACCATGTAAGGAAATATATGGTTTACAGTAAATGCAAACCCGAACTTCCATACAGAATCGGTCTTTTCATCAGAAGGTACGCGGAATCTATAAAGAATAACGAGCTGCTCATAAAAAGCTCCTATTTCCCGATGGAGAGAATCATCAGAAGTGTATATCAACCGATGACAGAAGGGGAGAGGAGTAAGTTTGAGGGATTTCTACTTGATGATAATTGTCCATTATCAAAGCGTGACAAAGCTATTTGTATATTGCTTCTATATACGGGCATGAGGCAAATGGATGTATCCAATCTAAAGCTAGATGACATTAAATGGAATAAGGACCAGATAATATTCAGGCAGACCAAGACAAGAAAGGCACAGATCATTCCTCTTAGACCGATAATTGGTAATACCTTATATGACTATATTAAGGATGAACGCCCTGAAACAGACTTGCCATATATCTTTATTAGCAAGCAAAAACTGAGAGGGCGTTATGCAAAGTGTACTATTCCGGATATTGTTAACAAGGTCTACAAGGTTGTAGGTATCAGACAGAATGCACGGCAAGGTACTCATCTTCTAAGACATAGTTTTGCAGACGCTCTAATCAACACCGGAAGCGATCTATCTATTGTATCGACTGTACTAGGACATGACTCACCACAAACGACTCTCCAGTATCTATCCTCTAATATAGAAAAGCTGAGAGAATGTGCCATAAGCATAGAAGAGTTCCCCATAACCCATAAACTTTTTAGTCATGAAAATCACTAAGACACGAGATGAATGGTATGATGACTATATGGATTATAGAGTATCATTTAAATATAA
>JAFZFH010000045.1 GCA_017555965.1 Bacteroidales bacterium | reverse complement strand
CTGCAACAGTTCGCTGGCACCATCGGATGCAACCTCGTGGCAAATCTGTATTCCGGCTTTGCCAAGAAGCTCTCTACAATGATCCGGGGTGTGGAACACAAAGGGAAAATCATCCAGCCTGAAGGTTTCCTTGTTGTAGTCACCGTTCATCAGGTAGTCTTCCTGACACTGTTGCATCGTAAGGATCACCATATCATTGGAGATAAATGCAAAGAATATCTTTCCGTTCGGTTTGCATACCCGCTTTGCTTCCTTGATGCACCGCAGTTTGTCCGCTTCCTCGTGCAGATGATACAGCGGGCCAAAGAGCAGAACAATATCGAAAGAATCACTTTCATACCGGCTAAGATCCATAGCATTCCCCTGAACCAGGTCGATAGAATCATCATCGGTCATCTTTGCCCGGAAAGCCGCAATGTTTGCATCCGCAAGCTCTAGTGCAGATACTTCGTATCCCTTCCGTGCAAAGTAAAAGCTGTATTCACCTGCACCGGCGCCTGCATCCAGGATCTTTGCTCCCGGAGTCAAATACTTCTCGATATATCGAACTGTGGTTAAGAATTCCACTCTGGCTGCCCGAGACTTGTTCAGGCGAGTCTCCTCATTATAGCGCTGATATACTTCCTGAACCAGCTCAGCATCATCGGTATAGACAATACCCTCTGCAAAGTGTCTCGGTCTTTTCCACTCACTGCGAAGAATAGCGTACTGAGCTGCATCACAGATACCCTGATTGTTGCGGTCACAGGCCCGATGTGTGCCTTCGTACTTCATACCGCACTTTCTCATAACTCTGCCGGAATTCGGATTATTCGGATCGTGTCTTGCTGCTACACGGTTCATACCGACTTCTTCAAAGAGATACATGATAACGGCGGTTAATGCTTCAGGCACAATGCCTCTGTGCCACCAGTGACTTCCAATACAGTAGCCGATCTCTGCCTCTTCCACGCGATCATTCTGGCGAACCACGCTGATAGAGCCAATCGGTTCTCCAAGCTCCTTCAGCACGATCATCCATTGATAGTAATTAGGTTTCTCATATTCACTTGCCCACAGATCCAGAATTTGATGGGCGGTTTCAACCTTTTCGTATGTAGGCCAAGTAAGATATTTGGTAACTTCCGGATCGGATGCCCAGTTGCGGAACATCGGCTCAGCATCCTCACAGACTGCTCTTCGCAAAGTGAGTCTGGAAGTCTCAATGGTTTGGGTTCCTTTATGGGTCAACATCGGGGTTCGCTCCTTTCAGGATGATACAGGATATACTCCATGGAGTTCTCCACGGTATCGTATCTCGTCTCAAATTTGGTAGTCTTAATATACTGGAATCCGCACTTCTCAACCACGCGCTTAGATTGTGCATTCCGGTCAAAATGACCGACAATAATGAAGTCAAGCTGTACACCATTAAAAAGCCAGTCAATGACCGCCTTAACTGCTTCCGGCATCAAGCCCTGACCCCAGTAAGGCTTGGACAACACATAGCCGATTTCACGGCCCAGCAATGCATCAAGCTCCGGGTAATTCTCTTCGCTGTACTCTTCAATGCCGAGAGAGCCAATGACCTTTCCCTTGTACTCCAGGGCAAAAGTCTTTTTGTGTTTGATAAAGCTGCCCAGGATCATCTTGGATTCCTCTACATTGCGGTGAGGATTCCAGCCTGCCATCTGACCGACGCCGTCCACACTTGCATACTCGTAGAAATCGTTCAAATCCGATTCTCTCCAGGGTCGCAAGGTAAGACGATCCGTAGTCAGCACCACACCCG
>JAFZFH010000044.1 GCA_017555965.1 Bacteroidales bacterium | reverse complement strand
TCGCGGATAGGCTTGATGTCGATCTGTGAACCTGGGAGGAATGCCTCGATTCCGAATACGTCCACGATCATACCACCCTTTGTACGAGTCTTCACGTAACCCTTTACGATCTCGTCTGCATTGTATGCAGCATTTACCATATCCCAAGAACGGAGCTGGCGTGCCTTCTTGTGTGAAAGGATAAGCTGACCCTTCTTGTCCTCAGTATTCTCAACGAACACCTCAACCTTGTCACCTACTGCGAGGTCCTGGTTGTAACGGAACTCAGGAGCCATGATGACACCCTCGCTCTTGTAGCCGATGTTAACGATAACCTCTCTCTTGCTGATTGCTGTAACGACGCCCTCTACGACCTCGCCCTCAACAACCTTTGAAAGAGTCTGGTTGTACTGCTCAGAGATCTCCTCTACTGAAGCACCGTAAACATCCTCATTCTCGAACGCATCCCAATCGAACTCCTCTGGAGCTACTGATGCGTTGAAAACGCTCTTCTTGGTTTCTTCTACTGCTGGAGCTGCAACTACCTCTGCAGCCTCAACAACTGTCTTGTTTTCTGTCATTGTAAAATTTAAAAACAAACTAGTGGGTTAAACATTATTTATTGTGCCTTGCCTCAACGACTTATGATAAAAAAGCACGCTTCGGCGAAAAAGCGTGCAAAAGTATGGATAATTTTCGGAATTTCAAATAGTTTGGTCAAAAGAAACTAGAACATTCTTCTTTTCTTGAACACCCAGAAAATGAGAGACAATGAAACCACCATCAGAGCAAGGATCACTATCCATGACCAGCCTGACTCCCCGAAGAAGCGGCCGAACTTCACATTCATACCGAAGAAGCTGGCTATCAATGTCGGAGGCATCAGCAGAAGGGACACAAGAGTGAACACCTTCATGATCTTGTTCTGGTCGAGGTTGATGATACCGAGAACAGTGTTCTGAAGGTATTCAAGACGCTCGAAACCGAAGTCAGTATGGTTGATCAGGGACGAGATATCCTTGAGAAGGACGTTCAGTCTCGGACGATATTCCTGCGGATATCTGGCACTCTTGAGGATGCTCGAAATAACTCTCTGCTTGTCGATGATGTTCTCACGTATGAGCATCGTATTCTCCTGCAGGAGGTTGATGTCAATGAGGAATTCTTCGCTGATATCCTCACCCACGCTGACCTTTCTGTTGTACTGGTTGATCTCCTTTGAAACAAGCTCCACCATATCGGCATCAAGGTCGATACGCTGCTCGAGAATGCCCAGGAATACCACATGGCCTGAATCATACATCTTAGGGAATGCCATCAGCCTTCTCTGAAGATCCGTGAAGCTCTTGAGAGGACACTCACGGAGAGTGGTAAGGATATTGTCGGCAAGAATGAAGGAAACAGTCTCTTCATTATACTCGTCCGGACCTGGGATAAGGAAGCTTGTGTTTGCGAAAATTGCCTGCTCTGTTTCAGAGAAACGCGATGAAATCTCGATCTCTTCAGCCTGCGCACGATTCTGGATCGTCGTACCCAGGAACGCCTCGACCGCCCTCTTCTCATCTCCTGTCGGAGTAAAAAGGTCAATCCAGATGACGTTATCATATGGGATAATAGCGAAATCGGCTTCCGACTGGGAAACCATCATCTGTCCGTTCTCTTTGTAGAAGATTTCTATCATACTCCTCCTCCGTTTTTTGCTCCGGCCAGTCGTCGGAACGGGTTTATAATAACACGAAACAGGCTTGCACACGAATGCAAGCCTGCAAATTTATCTTTTTTATTTCAAAAACCCAAATTTTGGAGGTGGAGATTCCCGGTCAAGCCGGGAATGACTGAACACACCGCACGGGAATGACAACTACGATCTGAAAGGCTGACGGTTTACAATCGAACGTCCGAGGGTAAGTTCGTCGGCATATTCCAGATCGTCACCGAAGCCCAGACCACGCGCAAGGGACGACACCTTGACTCCGTATTGTGCAATCTGTCTGTAGATATAGAACGAGGTGGTCTCGCCTTCCACATCTCCGCTGAGTGCGAGAATCACCTCCGCTGAAGCTCCATCAGATTCGAAAAGAGCCTCCGGAGAGACCAGGGATGCGACCCTCTCCACCAGTGGCCTGATGGTCAGATCAGAAGGACCTATACCGTTGATCGGAGATATGATGCCTCCCAGGACATGATATACTCCATGATACTGACCAGTCTTCTCGATGCTCATCACATCACGAACACTCTCCACCACGCAGATGGTCCTTTGATCACGAGAACGGTCCGAACATATTGCACATACATCATCGTCTGATATCATCATGCAGTTGCGACAGTATTTCACCTCATCACGCAGCGCATTGATTGCCGCCGTAAAATGATGTACATTCTCCTGTGGCTGCTTCAGAAGATGAAGGGCCAGACGCAGGGCACTCCTGCGGCCTACGCCAGGAAGAGAGCCGATCGCATCGACCGCCTCTTCGAGCAGTTTTGAGGGATATTGTTCCTTATATGCCATGATATCTGACCAATTCTTCTATAGGTGACTTGATGAATTTCACAAACTCGAGACCATACACTTTTCCTGCTTCGCGAAGAATGTCCTCGCATGCACAACCCAACGAACCGACAATTCCGACCTTTGTATGACCCGGATACCTTGACAAAGACATTCTCATGAAGGCATCCACACAATCCGAAACGAGGTTCCTCATATACGGATGGGATATGTTTTCTATTATGAAAGGTGCAAATGACGCCAGGAAAGCAGACGCTGCAGGCTCTCTGTAGACTCTACGGACAATCTCAGGATAATCCAGGCCATGACATCTCGAGAATTCAGCCGCCACATCGTCCGGAAGCATACCTTTGACCACATCAGACAGCAATGCCTTTCCAAGAGCAGCACCACTTCCCTCATCACCCAGGATAAAGCCACCTGGACGGATATTGGACACGATCCTGCCATTCTCATACAGGCAGCTGTTCGAGCCTGTACCCATGATAGCCACAATACCGTCGCCGTCACCGAACAGAGCTCTGGCAGCAGCCATGAGATCGGAAAAGAAATGCAGATCCGCGAAAGGACACCACATCTCCAAGGCTTCGCGCACCGGCATCGATGATTCTTCCGAAACAAGCCCTGCCCCGTAGAAATACACCGCACCCACATGTTTTCCATCAGGATTGAGGACAGGCACAGCCTCACGCACAAGTGATTGGAAATGAGACGTATCCAGACATGAAGGATTCATGCCGGCAGTCTGAGCAGAACGGATGGTCCCCTCTGGGGAAACCGACCTCCACTCCGTCTTTGTACCTCCGCTTTCTGCAATTATGATCATACCAGATACCTACCATATTTTTTCCAATGCGCATATCCGTATACGGCAGAAATCGTATAAGCCGCATATAGGGCAGTCATCCACCACATACCCTGAGTCGCACACAATATCGTGCTCAAGGTATCGGCAAGAATCCATATCCACCATTGTGCTATATATGAGCGGACCAGCCACCATGTCGCCACAGCACTGAGCACAGCCACTGACGCATCAAGATAAGACATCGGATTTTCCAGAAGTTCCATCACCCATGCAAGGGCGAAAGTTCCTGCCACAGAGACCGCAGCGCTGAGCAGAACAGTCTTCATCGACAGACGGTTCAGATGGATCACATCATCCCCTGACGAAACTGCGGTTTCAGCGGAAATCTTCTTCTTGTCCTTACCCCATTGCCAAAGGCCGATGAAGGCCGTTATAAGATAATAGGTATTAAGGCCGAAGGAAGCATACAGTCCCTGACGGAAGAAAACCAACATGGCGGCCAGACTCGTAAAGATTCCGACCACCCACATGAAATTCTTCTGGCGTATTTCCAGAATAATATAAATCACCCCCGTAACGAGGGTGAACATTTCCATAAGATCCATTAAAGAACTTCGAGAAGTTCTACCACGAACTTGAGGGTTGCGTATGGAGGGATAGCACCTGGAGCACCATGCTCGCCATATGCAAGGTTGTAAGGAATGTAGAACTCATACTTAGAGCCCTCTGACATGAGCTGAACACCCTCTGTCCATCCTGGGATAACCTGATTCAGACCGAATACTGCAGGCTCTCCGCGGTCGTATGAGCTGTCGAACTGTACACCGTTGAGGAGTGTTCCTGCATAGTGGCACTTAACCTTATCTGTTGCCTTAGGCTTCTTGCCCTCGCCTTCTGCGAGAACCTTGTACTGGAGACCGCTAGGGAGTACTACCACACCCTCAGCCTCAGCATTCATCTTGAGGAATGCCTCACCCTCCTCACGGAGAGCAGCGCTCATGGCCTCCATCTCAGCCTTCTGCTCAGCCTCGATCTCAGCGAAATACTTGTCAAGAAGCTGACCTGCCTCCTGGAATGAAACAGCTGGCTCAGAACCTGTAAGTACAGCCTTCACACCTGCTGCGAAATCATCGAACTCGATGCTCTTGATGCCCGAAGACATCATATTGTGGGCAATGCTCATGCCCAATGCGTAACTATTCTTATCCATTTTATTATTGTTGAATTATAATCTGCAAATCTAGTAATTTTTATCCGGATGACAAGCCAGCACTTCCTTGTGCCATGTCGAGCTGTCAACGTGGGTATATATTTCCGTCGTCGTTATGTTCTCATGACCAAGCATTTCCTGAACTGCACGAAGGTCGGCTCCATTCTCCACAAGATGAGTGGCAAACGAGTGACGGAACGTGTGGGGAGATATCGTAGCCTTCACGCCTGCGACAAGCGCCTGCTTCCTGATCATCTTGAAAATTGTCTGACGGCTCAGCGGACGGGCGAATCTGTTCAGGAAAAGTATGTCATCTGACACTCTTTCCCCCGACACCGGTCTCACATCAAGATATTCTTTCAGCGCATCAGCCGCAATATCCCCTAGCGGAACCAGCCTTTCCTTGTCACCTTTTCCGATCACCCTCACGAAACCCTCATCAAAGTACAGGCACGAAATCTTCATGTCCACGGCCTCTGAAACTCTGAGCCCGCAGGAATAAAGGAGTTCCAATATGGCCTTATCCCTCATTCCCTGCCATGTAGACACATCTACAGACTCGATTATCGCAGCCACTTCCTCTTCAGAAAGAACATCCGGGAGATAACGTCCGAGCTTGGGCGCATCCACGAGATCACATGGATTGTCTGTAATCATGCCCTCGATGACGCACCATCCGAAGAACGAACGGAGAGAACTCAGGAATCGTGCCTGAGAACGCTTCGACACACCCTTGCATGATATCAGATAGTCCACTACCCTATTGTTGTCGACCTCGACAACCGGCATATCACCTAAAGACTCCAGAAACTTCTCCACATCAGAACAGTACGACGCCACCGTATTGGGTGACATCGCACGTTCTATCTTCAGATAGGTTCTGAAATCTTTCAGTAATTTGTTCATGGTATGGATCCCCGATCGGGTCGGGGATGACTTGGACAGGGTCGGGGATGACTTGGACAGGGTCGGGGATGACAGACTAGAGAGTCGAGTAGTTCTTTCCGTACTCGAGCATCTGCTCAAGATAGTTGTCGTTATATACAAGCCTGTAGTCAACCACCTTGCCGTTCTTCTCTACAGGAACGATGTCAGGGTTGATGAATCCGCCATATGGCTTGAGACCGAGGGAAGCATAACGGTCGAGAACCTCTCTATGGAGAGCAGGATCGATGTTTACCGCATATTTCTCAACGAGAGCCTTACCTGCCTCGAAGTCTCCCTCAGACTTGATTCTCTGAACCTCAGCAAGAAGCTCACCAAAAAGGTCACGAAGAGCCTCATGGTCATTTACGATGAAATATGTCTTGACGTCACGAATCTTCTTCTCGATGACATTGTCGGCAAGTCCCTTCTCATAACACCAGTCAGCGATGAGCTTGCGGTTCTGCATATGAGCCTCTGTGTTCTTCTTACCGAACTCGATGCGGTTGAACTGAGTGAAGATACCGTTGCGGATATAGCTTGAGTACTGAGCCTTGTATGCATCCATATCAGGGAGGATACCGAGCTCAACAAGCTTAGGATCAGCCATATAGTAAAGACCGAAAAGATCGGCACGAGCCTCTTCAAGTGTCGAGCTGTATTCGCCGAGAGCGTTAGGAGATGTCTCAGGAAGAAGCTGTCCTGAACCATGTCCGAGACACTCGTGAAGGTCAGTATGGATATCATTTGTAAGGTCGCCGTACTTCTTCTCGAAAGCGATGTCCTCTTCAGACCATGCGAACTCTCCGAGAAGATTCTTAGGAGATTCCTGAGCTGCCTTTGAATATGCAGATGTAAGGTTTGCGATAGTCACTGACTTCGATCCATGCTCACGACGGATCCAGTCTGCGTTAGGAAGGTTGATTCCGATAGGAGCTGCAGGATAGCAGTCACCGGCAAGTACAGCCACATTGATGACCTTTGCAGTGACACCCTTCACCTCCTTCTTCTTGAAGCGTGAATCTACAGGTGAATTATCCTCGAACCACTGTGCATTGTCGCTGATGAGCTCTGCTCTGAGCGAAGCCTCGCTGTCCTTGAAATTCACGAGACCTTCCCATGTAGCCTTACGTCCGAGCGGGTCATTGTAGTCCTCGACAAATCCATTGACGAAGTCCACAGTACCGAGGGTGTCGTTCACCCACTTGATGTTGTACTCATCCCAAAGCTTGAGGTCACCGCTCTGATAGTAAGCGATAAGGTCAGCGATATATTCCTTCTGAGTCTCGTTCTCTGCAACTGCAGCAGCCTTCTCAAGCTCTGCGCAGATCTTTTCAAGCGCAGGTCCGTACAGACCACCTACCTTATATACATCTTCATAGATGACACCGTCCTTTCCCTTTACGACTCTGCTGTTCAGACCGTATGAAACAGGTGTCTTGTCAGAAGGATCCACAAGGCCGGCGTAGAATTTCTCCACCTCAGCCTTTGTCACTCCCTCATAGAAGTTCACTGCAGACTCAGCCACGATGTCTCCTGACTTGTCTGTAGACTTTCTCTGCGGGAGAACTGCAGGGTCGTAGATTATGCTGATGAGCTCAGCGCACTTCTGCTCCTGGCCCACAGAGTTCATCACGCTCTGGAAGTACTCCTGCGAGCACTCAGGAATGAACTTATCCTCTGCATAATGATGGTGGATACCATTACTGAAGAATACTCTCTTGGCATATGCCTCAAACTTCGCATAGTCAGCAGCCGTCTTGTCGCCAGCATAGTTCACCAGGGCATTCTCAAGCATCTTGCGGATATCAAGATTATAGCGGCAGTTCTGCATCCAGATGATGTCACGGCCATACTTTGCAGCCTCTGCAAGATGGTAGACATACTCCTTCTGCTGAAGAGAGAGAGCATCCCATCCTGGAACCTGATATCTCATGACCTTCACATCAGCGAACTCGTCAAGCAGATACTTGAAACCGTCATTCTCAGCCGTCTTGTCCGAGCAGGACATCATGGTCGCGGCCAGACCAGCACCTAAAATCATTTTAGAAACAAATTTCATATCATTAAATATTTATAATTTCACCTCAAAAGTCGGGAACATGCAAAGATAGCAATTATAACAAAGATTGTATATATTTGCACGTTTTATAAAAGATGGGCAGAAGATGTTTGATAAGCGCGCATATATATTCATCGTTTCAGTCGTGATCATGTTCATTACGACAGTCGTTTCGTGTACACCAGAATGGAAGGAAGAGATGACACCTGTGCCGTCCACCAACGGTCAGCCGACAGACAGGGAAATCAATGCAGACACGCGCAAGGTAATGCTCCTGTATTCCGACGGCTGCAATTCGTTGAGCAGTTACCTGAAAGAAGATATCGAAGATTTGTGCACAGGATGGCTTCCAAGACAGAGAAGAGCAGACGACGTCATACTCGTATACTCACACCAGCCTTCAGCCAGGGGACAATATTCAGTTCCGACCAGTCCGGTCCTGTTCCGTCTGTACACAGATTACGAAGGAACGACAATCTGTGACACTCTTGTGGTTTACGAGCCAGGAACAATTTCCTCATCTGCGGATCAGCTGAACAAGGTTCTTTCATATGTGAACGAGAACTTTACGGCAAAGAGTTACGGAATGATCTTTTCATCGCATGCAACCGGATATCTTCCTAGTGGATTCTATTCAAAACCAAAGGAATACGTATTCAGAGAAGAAATGACGTACAGTCAGGGACGCGGTTTCAGAAGAGCATTGTCTCCGGTACCATATGTCGAGATCGAGCAGGACCCGAACCTTCCTGCAGTAAAGAGCGTAGGCCAGACTGTTGAAGGCAGCGTCTCTTACGAAATGGACATCCGCGACTTTGCACAGGCAATTCCGATGAAGCTTGATTACATCCTGTTTGACGCATGTCTTATGGGAGGTATCGAAGTTGCTTATGAGCTTTCAGGCAAATGTGACAGGATCGGATTCTCACAGGCTGAAGTTCTTGCAGAAGGATTCAACTACAGGACCTTGACCTCACACCTACTTGGAAACAAGTCATATTCAGACCCTTACAGCGTATGTCAGGACTACTTCCAGCAATACGACATCCAGCATGGAGTATACCGCTCTGCAACAATATCACTTGTTGACTGCAACAGACTGGGTCCTCTGGCGGAGATCTGCAGCACATTGTTCGCAAAATACAGTCAGGAGATCGACATAATAGAACCTTCGAAAGTACAGCAGTTCTACAGATCGTCAAAACATTGGTTCTACGACATGATGAGCATTCTTGAAAACGCAGGAATCACCATCGACGAAAAGACTGCCCTCATGGATGCGCTGGATAAATGTGTCATCTACAAAGGAGCCACTCCTTACTTCATGAATGAGTTCGCGATAGACACGTTCTGCGGTTTCAGCATGTACCTCCCGTGCAACGGAAGCAGTGAGCTGAACAAGTACTACAGAACTTTGAAATGGAACAAGGCTACAGGACTTGTAAAATAAAATATTTTATTTATCTTTGCAGCCCCCAAAAAAAGCGCTGACGCTTTTTGGTGCAATGGGGTTTTTGCCTGAGGCAAAAACTGAGTAACACATTTTAATTCTTTAACAACAATGAAGCACATTGAACTCAATGGCCAGGTTCGCGAAGCTGGCAACAAGGCAGCTGTAAAGGCTGTACGTAGAGCAGGACTCGTTCCATGCAACATCTATGGTCTCGGTATGGAGAACATTCTCTTCACTATCGACGCACAGGATCTCAAGACTATCACTCACACTCCAAACTCTTACATCGTAGACCTCAAGCTCAGCGACGGAAGAAACGGTTATGCAGTACTTCACGAGGTACAGTATCACCCTGTAACTGACGAGGCTCTCCACGCAGACTTCCTCTTCGTAACTGAGGACAAGCCAGTTACTATCGAGGTTCCAGTTAAGGTTGTAGGACACTCAGAGGGTGTTAAGATGGGTGGTAAGCTCCTCGTTTCCAGCCGTAAGCTCCGCGTAAGCGCTATGATGGCTAACCTTCCTGACCTTCTCGAGGTTGACTCAACTAACCTCATGATTGGTAAGCAGATCGTTGCTGGTGACCTCAACTACGAGGGTGTGACTATCGTATCACCTAAGGCTACTATCATCTGCTCAGTACGTCCTACACGTGCTACTCAGCAGGCTAAGATGGAGCAGCAGGCAACTGGTAAGAAGAAGTAATCTGATTTGGTATGAATTATTTGATCGTCGGTTTAGGAAACATCGGCGTCGAATATGCCAACACCAGACACAACATGGGATTCATGGTATTGGACGCTTGGGCACAGGCGTCCAATATTCTTTTTGAGTCTGGAAGATACGGCAGTACGGCGACCATTTCATTCAAGGGAAGGAAGTTCATCCTTCTCAAGCCTTCCACATACATGAACCTCAGCGGAAAGGCAGTAAGGTACTGGATGAACGAGATGAAGATTCCTGTAGAGAATCTGCTTGTCATATCTGACGACCTTAACATTCCATTCGGAACATTGCGTCTGCGCAAGAACGGCAGCGCCGGAGGACACAACGGTCTGACAAACATCAACGAGCTTATCGGCACACAGGATTATGCCCGAATCAGGGTCGGAATCGGCAATGAGTTCGGACGCGGACAGCAGGTTGATTATGTTCTCGGAGCATTGAGCAGTGAAGAGCTTGAAGAAATGAAGGATATCAGCAAGCGCGCGATTGAAGGAGTAAAGGCCTGGGCTACTATCGGAGCGGATAGAGCGATGAACGTTGTAAACAGCCGTCCGAAGAAAAATCAGGACGAACCGAAGCAATAGCCAAAGTGTTGAAAACAACAATTTTAGCTTCAAATATTTGCATTTTATGAAAATATCCTATAACTTGGCACAAGTTTTTAACTAATCACAAACTATTTAAAACGCAAAACGATGAAAGAACTTGTTGATCAGATTAAGGCTGAGTATGATGTTTTTGTAGCAAATGCAGATGCTCAGGTAGCTAAGGGAAATAAGGCAGCTGGTGCACGTGCACGTAAGGCAGCTCTCAACCTTATGAAGGCTATGAAGGAGTTTAGAAAGGTATCTGTTGAGGCTACCAAATAATTTTACCTTCCAAAGAAAATGATAAAGGGGTTCAAGCATCACTGCTTAGAACCCCTTTAAACGTGTACTAAAACCTAAACCTGATATATAGATGCAAGTTCTATAGGGAACGTTGCATGCAATTCTGATTTTTTTCACTTTTTTACATTACCAGCTGAACATTATCCAGCCACAGGGTATTTCCGACACCTCCATAGAACGCTTTTCCGCAGCTGGAAAGGAAATGTACCATGAGATAATTCGGCTGCGTTCCAGGAGCCGCCCAACCGTCTTCTTCAACTATGACATTATCCCCTTTGCTGTTGCGGGCATAATATCTTGTCTCCGGGTCCGTCTTGAGTCCCATATAGTCCTCATAAAACGGTTCGCCTGTGATATCACCATAATGAACCGGTATCTCATATCCGTTGACCCAATCCTTGACATCCTTGGTGATGCGTTCGATTCCCGTACCGACCCTCAAGGCATGAATACGACCTTCCGAATCCTCCCACCTCTTCTGGAGTATGACCGTAAGTTCCGGCCAATCTGGATATCCCATCGATTTCAGCTTTGAAAAACCTGTACCGCGGATAACTTCATGTCCGACATCTGCCTTATAGTCAAACTTCAATGCACGAGGCTGTCCTTCGAACGGAAGTCCGTACTGAACCTTCGTCATCGGGCTCTTCGTATCCCTTATGGGCTCAGGAAGCGTTCCTACAAGCAGAACTCCCTGGCATGTAACATCCATATTTATCACTCCCAACGCCTTCACATGCTCGATATGTGTCTCGATGCGGGCACAATAGCCGTCACCTCTTTTTTCAGGATAAACAGTATTGTTGGTCTTTACAATTCCAGCGACTACTGCCAATACGTTATTTGTGCGCCACAAATAACCGTCAGGTGCGGAGAAAGGAGTCTTTCCTACCCTTAGAGTATCGGATGGATTTCCATAAAACTCATAGAGGTACTTTGTTTCGCCACCTATCAGGGCTGACTCTTCAATCTCACGGACCGACCATGAGTCAAATTTTCCAAAGTCATTGATCAATCTGACCACTGAATCCTGAGCAAAGGATACGGCACAAGAGCACAGGAAAGACGTCATGATAAGCAAAACTAATCTTGTCCGTCTCATAAAAAATGTGTATATATGCAATTCGTTTGCAAATATAGTGACGTTTTTGAAAGAACTGAACTTTTTTATGAGATTGAGATACTTCATCATCGGTTTTATACTTGTCCTCGCACAGATGACACTCTATGCGGGACCGGCACGACATACTGCCGTCTTTCTCAAACAGCCTGACGGTAGTGTATTTCAGGCAAGGATCCGTGGAGACGAGTTTACAAGAATCAAGACTGACATTTCCGGACGCGCCCTGATTCAGGATGCTGACGGATGGTGGAACTATGCGGTCTATGAAGCGGATGGCAGCAAAGTATCAAGCGGATGGAGAGTTGGAGACGCTGTTCCCGATGAGATCCTGTCAGCAAGTCTGGATATTCCATATGACAGACTTTCCATGAACGCAAAGTCAGGAAGGCAGAGCCTCATATCGGATGAGGTTCCTGTTTACAGACGCATGAAGGAGGCCGGGATGGTACAGACCAGGAGCGGGGAAGAAACAGGTACGATAATGAAGCATGGTCTTGTAATTCTAGCAAACTTCAAGGATGTGAAGTTCAAGCATAGCAAGGAAGATTTCGAATACATGCTCACTGAACAGGGTTATTCCGTCAATGGCGCCACCGGAAGCGCCAAGGAGTATTTTGACGCACAGTTCAACGGTCTGATGGAATTTGACTTTCACGTCACCGATATGGTGACCCTGTCCAAAAACAGGGATCATTACGGCAGCAATGACACCAACGGAAATGATAAGGCCCCCGCTGAAATGGTTGCGGAAGCATGCAGACTCGTCGACAATGAGATTGACTTCTCGCTCTATGACGACGACAAGGACGGCACTGTAGACAATGTATTCCTGTTCTTTGCCGGAGAGGATGAAGCGGAAGGCGCAGACGAAGAGTGTATATGGTCGCATGCATGGTATATTTTCAGAGGTGCAGGTATCAGACTTGAGCTCGACGGCACCAGAATAGACAGATATGCATGTACTTCGGAGCTTACCATCACCTTTGACAGTGCAGGAAACGTCTACGAATTCATAAGCGGAATCGGAACCTTCTGCCACGAATATTCCCACACACTAGGTCTTCCGGACTTCTATGACACCAATTATGAAGAGACAGGAGGTATAGCTGCTGGATTATGGAACAGCACATCACTGATGGACGGAGGAAACTACAACAACCTCGGAAACACTCCTCCTTACTACAACGCATTGGAAAGACTTATAGCCGGAATCAGCGAACCGGAAGTTCTTGATGACAGCGGCAAATATACATTGAACCCGATCGGCGAGAGCGGCTCGTCATACATGCTCAAGACTGACGATGAAAACATCTTTTACCTTTTCGAATGCCGCGCGAACAAAGGATGGGATTCGCATATCGGAGGCAGCGGAATGTTGGCATACCGTATAGACATTTCCGACGGAGGATATGTAAAATGGATGAGCAAAAACGAGACAAACATTGACCCGTCAGATCAGCATGCTGACCTTATGGAAGCAGATGGCAGAACGGACAGTTTCAGCAGCATGGAGGATTTCATGGCGGCAAGAAAAAATATCGCAGGTATCTTCTTCCCTTATGGCGGCAAAGACACATTCGAAATCTCAGAAGATATCTCATTGACATACATTAAGAAAGAGGGAAACAGCATCAGGTTCAACTTAGTTGGAAAGGAAGATGTGCAGATTCCTCCGACCGCAGTGAACATAACCAAGGATGTCTTTGCAGATGCCGCTATCATTGGTTTTGAAAGCAGCTATCCGTACGACGGATACGCAACTTTCGCATGGGGAAGATCGGGAAGCGACAAGGAGACTATAATGGTCAAACCCTACGATACAGGAAAATATGCTGTCGTCCTGGAAGGACTTGAAGAAGCGGGCAAAACTTATGAAATCGATATCTGTTTTTCCAACGACATGTTCGAGGGAGAAACGAAGAAGACTTCAGTCATGACCAAAAGGATGCCCGCTGCGTTATGGCCATATATCTATTTAGGCAGCATGGAAAGAAACTCTGACGGTTCTTTCATGAAAGGGTCAAAATCTCCGCTCAGGATCTATGGGGCAGTTGGTGCTCAGGAGATCAGATGGGAATTCAACGGAAAGCCGATAAGTCACGACGGAGACGGCTATTACAGGTTGAATGAAAGCGGAGTGCTCCAGGCCACCATCTGGTGGGAAGACGGAAGCGTCGATAAAGTAATGAAGCAGATAAATATAGCACAATAACATGTCAAAGTTCAGACACATCATATTTCTTGCAGCAGTCATTTTCTGCCTTGCAGGGTGCCAAAGGTACGACATCGAGGAGATCCTTCTGCAGAGGAATGACATTTCCCTTACAATAAAGGGAGAAGATGCCTTGGTGTACGACCCGCTCACATTCCAGATCGGATATAATGCCGACAAGAACGAGTTCCGCATATTCGATGACAATCTCGGCAACTGGTTTGTCCTTAAATGTCATGAAAGGCCATCATCATCCGGACAGACATTGACTGCAGACCTCAGATGGACGACCGCCAGTTCGACCAGGACCAAAAACGGTCTGCTGTTCCGAGTTGAAAAAACGGATTCCAAAGGACATATCTGGATGTGGTGTGACAAAGAGGCTATCGGCATCGTAGTCAAGGAACTTTAATTGATGGATATTGAGAAATTTATTGTAAATTTGCGCCGCTTTTCAAGAATTACAAACAATTAAAAATATAAGAAAATGAGAAAACACATCGTAGCAGGCAACTGGAAGATGAACACAACAGTTGCAGAGGGCGTAGAGCTCGCAAAGGCAGTAGTAGCAGCAGCAGCTGAGGTACCAGCTGACGTTCAGCTTATCATCGCACCTCCATTCACACACCTTTACCCAGTAGCTGAGGTTGTTAAGGGTACACCTGTAGCTCTTTCAGCACAGAACTGCGCTGACCACGTTAAGGGTGCTTACACTGGTGAGGTTGCTGTAAACATGATTTCAGGCGTAGGTTGCCAGTACGTTATCCTCGGTCACTCTGAGAGAAGAGAGTACTACGGTGAGACTGACGCTACTCTCGTAGAGAAGGTTAAGCTTGCTCTTGCTGAGGGTCTTTCTCCAATCTTCTGCATTGGTGAGAAGAAGGAAGAGCGTGAGGCTGGCCGTCACTTTGAGGTTGTTACTGAGCAGGTCAAGAACGTTCTTTTCGAGCTTACTGCTGAGGAGATGGCTAAGGTTGTTGTAGCTTACGAGCCAGTGTGGGCTATCGGTACTGGTCTCACTGCAACTGCAGAGCAGGCACAGGAGATCCACGCTGAGATCCGCAAGGTTCTCGCTGAGAAGTTCGGTGAGCTTGCTGAGGAGATCTCTATCCTCTACGGTGGTTCATGCAATCCTACAAATGCTCAGGAGCTTTTCGCTTGCCCTGATATCGACGGCGGTCTTATCGGTGGTACGGCTCTCAAGGCTGACAGCTTCAAGGCAATTGCAATCAGCTTCTAACCCCCCAGTCGCTTCGCGACAGCCCCAAGGGGCATGATTCACAAATATAAGGTCAGTTCATTTATGATGAGCTGACCTTAAAACATAAAAAAAATAATGAAGAAGATATTATTTATGACAATGGCTGCAATTGCTGTGGCTGCTTGTGCAGACTCTGACAAGGCATTGCAGGAGAAGGTGGAGAGCTATGCCGTGGTAGAGGTAAGCTCACCGCTTTATGACGCACTTTCGGAGAACGACAAGAAGATCGTGGACCTTTTCCGCCAGGCAGGTGAGATCATGGACGGCCTTTTCTGGAAGCAGACATTCGGTGACAAGGCTGAAATTGAGGCTCTTCCCGAAGGATATGCAAAGCAGTATGCACTTATCAATTATGGTGCATGGGACCACCTCGATGACAACAAGTCATTCATCGAAGGTTATGGAGCAAAGCCACTCGGATGCCAGTACTATCCGCAGGACATGACAATGGAAGAGTGGAATGCATTCGAGGATCCGGACAAGCTCAACCTCTATACAGTGATCCGTCGCGACGAGAACGGTGCTCTCAAGACCGTATGGTATCGTGATGAGTACAAGGAAGAACTCGAGAAGGTTTGCGCTCTCCTCGAGGAGGCTGCTGCCCTTACAACAAATGAGGGTATGCGCACCTACCTTACAGAGCGTGTGAAGGCATTCCGCACTGACGATTATCTCGCCAGCGACCTTGCATGGATGGATATGAAGGACTGCAACATGGACCTCGTGATCGGACCTATCGAGAACTACGACGACCACCTTTTCGAGGCAAAGGCAGCTTATGAGTGTTTCATCCTTCTCAAGGACGAGACTCGCAGCGCAAACCTCGCGAAGTACGTTGCTCTCCTCCCTACCCTTCAGCAGATGCTCCCATGTGCACCTGAGTACAAGACATTCGTACCTGGCACTTCATCTGACCTTAACGTGTATGACGCGATCTTCTATGCAGGAGACTGCAACGCCGGCAGCAAGACCATCGCCATCAACCTTCCTAACGACGAGCGCGTGCACGCAGCAAAGGGCGCACGCCGCCTCCAGCTCTACAACAGCATGATGGCCAAGTTCGACAAGATCCTTGCTCCTATCGGAGAGGTTCTCGTTGTTGAAGACCAGCAGAAGTTCCTTACTGCAGACGCATTCTTCTGGAACGTCACTTTCCATGAGGTTGCTCACGGTCTTGGAGTAAAGCAGACAGTTAACGGCAAGGGTACTGTTGATGAGGCCATGGGTTCTGAGAAGACAACATGGGAAGAGGCTAAGGCTGACATCCTCGGTCTGTTCATGGTGAACAAGCTTATCGAGATGGGTGAAATCACAGATATCACTAAGGAAGAGTCTATCGCTACCTTCATCGCAGGTATCGTACGTTCAGTACGATTCGGTTCAGCTTCGTCACACGGAAAGGCTAACATGATGTGCTTCAACTATATGGAGGACAACGGCGCATTCAGCCGCAATGCTGAGGGCAAGTATGTTGTAGATTTCGAAAAGGCTGCAGCTGCAATTGACTCATGGTCTGCACTCATCCTCAAGACTCAGGCTACAGGAAACTTCGAGTTCGCTCAGAAGTATGCAGCCGAGAATGCAAGCATCCGCGAGACTCTCGCTGCAGAGGTTGCACTCGTGAACAATGCCGGTATCCCACGCGACATCGTATTTGACTTCGCCTGGTAATTCCAGCAGATGCAACATCATACAGAATCGCCTGTCATTTTGATGTGACAGGCGATTTTGTTATAGATTGAATTTCAGGACAACCTGCTGACTGCAGCCAGAATAGTTCAAGCCGTGAAAGTGGAACATGGCAGCAACTCTGATCTTCAGCCATTTGCCGAAAGGCTGCTCATAAAACAGCTGCAGACGGTCGTAGGATCCTGTACCGGTTGAGCCGTCGTCATGAATCCTGTAAAACGGATCGCCAAAATACAGCCTCGTTCCATATTTTTCTCCGGTATTGTCTGACTCGTTATAATATGGCATCATATCCGTTCCGTAGAAGAGTTTGTTCTGAACTCCGAAATTCCATTTACGGGCCTTCAGATCGACCTCGAATCCACGAGGCATACAAATGATTCATACTTCACCCTATCATGTTGAAGTCCTTGAAGAAACCCTGCACGGAGAGAAAGTTCCTGCATATTTATCCTGCCTGCAAAATCGAACTTTATCCAAGGATTAAGAAGTATGTTGTCCACTACTCCTTTCTGGGTGTATGAGTTGGCAAAATGATACATGACTGCTGCATATCCCAATGAGAACACAGACGAAAGCCTTGCTTCTCCACTTGTAAATATCATAAACCTCTCCCTGCTGTCAGGTCCATATTGTCCCATCCAGTCACAGCCGAGTTCAAACTCTGCAGAAGGCCTACCTATCTGTATCAGCAGTCCTTCAATATTATTGTCATAGAATGCCAAAGAGTCTGAAATGAAGGCCTCCGAATAATAGTCGAACATCATGGAGCGAGGCATGATTCCCGCACTGATCTTCAAGTCAGTATCCCTTATCTGCTTATCAAGGGTATAATGGAAGACAATCTCATTCAAGAGCCTGGCATCAGGATTGCCAAAATCCTTCATGACATCGGCGCCTATCATCAGTCCATGTCCTGTTGATTCATTCTGATTGAAAGAAATACCTACAGCAGGGGTAATCCTGGAGGCAAATATCGTCATGGAACGGGAGAATGAACTTTTATAGTATTCCCTGTTGTCAAAGTTCATCTCATAGTCTGCATCGTAGACAAATGAGAGCTTCCTTTCCGTCTCAGACGCCTGAACAGAGAAGACAGTTGTCGTCAACGTCAATACAACTGATGTGATATATCGATATAATTTCATAGGTTGAGTAAAAAATCATCCAAAGATAGTAAGTTTTTTGCTATCTTTGTCGGTTGCATCTGCAGCGTTAATCACTACGTCTCAAATGCATTGATAAACAGATTAATATAAAGAATACGATATGAAGAATTTTGTACAGGAACTTAAGTGGAGGGGTATGATCCAGGACATCATGCCTGGAACAGAGGAGAAGCTTATGGAAGGTTCGACAGCCGCATACGTCGGCATCGACCCGACAGCGGACTCACTCCACATCGGACATATGGTAAGCATCATGATCCTGAAGCACTTCCAGAACTGCGGCCACAAGCCTATCGCTCTCGTGGGTGGTGCAACAGGTATGATCGGTGACCCTTCGATGAAGTCACAGGAGCGTAACCTCCTCGACGAGGCTACCCTCAACCACAACGTAGCATGCATCAAGGCACAGCTCAGCAAATTCCTCGACTTCGAATCTGAGGCAGAGAACAAGGCAGAGCTCGTGAACAACTACGACTGGATGAAGAACTTCACTTTCCTCGATTTCGCACGTGAGATCGGAAAGCACATCACTGTAAACTACATGATGGCGAAGGACTCTGTAAAGAAGAGACTTTCAGGTGAAGCCCGCGACGGTATGTCTTTCACAGAGTTCACATACCAGCTTCTCCAGGGTTATGACTTCCTCTACCTCTACGAGCACAAGGGCTGTACACTCCAGATGGGTGGTGCAGACCAGTGGGGTAACATCACTA
>JAFZFH010000007.1 GCA_017555965.1 Bacteroidales bacterium | reverse complement strand
TGCTGCACAGGCATAGCATTCTCGTCCTTTTTCGAAATCGCTGGCTGCCTGTATGATCTCATTGAATCTGTCTGCCATCGGATTGTGGCTCCTGTTCCAGAAGAATGTCAGTGGCATTTCTGCCAGGCAGTTCAGACATAGGTGTGCCTCGTCAAGAAGAAGCTTTTCTCCGCATACTATGCATAAGCGGGGCTGCAGGATATCACTCGCCGCTCTCAATCCCCTCAATATAATCCCTTTCATGCCTCAAATATACGAAAAAACGGTCCGAAGATTCACATCTGCAGACCGTCAGGTTTAGGTTTTGTAATTTTATTATTGTGTGTATTTAAGAATCGAAATATCAGCAGTTCATTCCTCCGCAACAGTTGATCACCTGTCCTGTCACGTATGAAGACATGTCACTCGCCAGGAAAACTGCGACTGAGGCAACGTCATCTGCCTTGCCTGTCCTTCTTAACGGAATCTGTTTCTCCCATTCAGTCTTCACATTTTCCGGAAGAACTCCTGTCATATCTGTTTCAATAAATCCAGGCGCTATGCAGTTTGATCTGATCCCGCGAGGTCCCATCTCCTTTGCGATGGACTTCGAAAGTCCGATCAGTCCTGCCTTTGACGCAGAATAGTTGCACTGTCCTGCATTTCCTGCAACTCCAACCACAGAAGACATGTTGATGATGCTTCCGCATCTCTGTCTTGCCATGACCGGTGTGCAGGCATGTATGAAGTTGAATGCAGACTTGAGGTTTGTGTCTATGACTGCATCCCACTGTGCCTCATCCATCCTCATCATCAGACCGTCCTTTGTTATTCCCGCGTTGTTTACGAGAATGTCTATACGGCCGAACGCTGTCTTGACTTCTTCGACGACCTTGTGCGCATCCTCAAATGATGCTGCATCCGATGCGAAGGCTACCGCCTTTACTCCTGCCGCCTCAAGTTCCGCAATGAGCGACTGCGCCGCTTCATGCTGTGATCTGTATGTGAAAGCTACATCTGCGCCTTCCGCAGCAAATCTGAGCGCGATAGCTCTGCCGATGCCTCTTGTAGCTCCTGTCACAAGGGCAGTCTTTCCTGTAAGAAGTCCCATGGCGTCAAAGTTTGTTTCCGCAAAAATACCCTCTTCTCCCATAAATCCCAAAACATTTCATCGGCATGCCGTAAAATATCTGCTAATGTGGCAAAAACAGAGCTAGTGTGGTCAAAAAAGACTATCTTTGCGGCCGAAACGATATAAAACAACAGAAAAAACATGGCAAGCGAGATCAGAAATCCGGAACTTTGGCAGGATGGCCGATTGAAAATTGATTGGGTAAGGCATCATATGCCGCTTCTCAACGGACTCGAAGAAGAGTTCAGACAGACCCTTCCTTTCAAAGGAAAGAAGGTGGCGCTTTCAGTGCATCTGGAGGCAAAGACAGCATACCTTTGCGAAGTCCTCGCAGCAGGTGGAGCTGAAATGTATGTGACAGGAAGTAACCCTCTTTCTACTCAGGACGACGTTGCTGCTGCCCTTGTTCAGGCAGGTCTTAATGTGTTTGCATGGTACGATGCGACACCTCAGGAGTACGAAGCTCATATCCGCAGAGTTCTTGAAGTCGGACCGCACATCATCATCGATGATGGAGGCGACCTCGTGAACCTTATGCATACAGAATATACAGATCTTATCCCTAACGTCATCGGTGGATGCGAGGAAACAACTACAGGTATCCTTCGTCTAGTGCAGCTGAACAAGGCCAAGGCCCTCCGTTTCCCTATGATGCTCGTGAACAACGCAGACTGCAAGCATCTTTTTGACAACAGATATGGTACAGGTCAGTCAGTATGGGACGGTATCAACAGAACCACCAACCTTATCGTAGCCGGAAAGAATGTAGTTGTTGCCGGATACGGATGGTGCGGAAAGGGTGTTGCAATGCGTGCTAAAGGACTTGGAGCTGAAGTGATCGTTACTGAGGTTGATCCTATCAAGGCCATGGAGGCTGTAATGGACGGCTTCAAGGTGATGAAGATGGAGCAGGCCGCAAAGGTCGGTGATATCTTTGTGACAGTGACAGGTTGCGACGGAGTGATCGTGAAGGAGCATTTCCTCAGCATGAAGGATGGAGCAATCTGCTGTAATGCAGGTCACTTCGATTGCGAGGTGGATGTTGCAGGACTTGCACAGATCGCTGTTGAGGCAAAGCCGGCACGTAAGAACATTGTAGGATATACCCTTGAAAACGGTAACAGAATCTATATCATCGCAGAAGGACGTCTTGTAAACCTTGCGGCGGGAGACGGTCACCCTGCTGAAATCATGGATATGTCATTCGCTATCCAGGCTCTCAGTGCGAAATATCTTGTAGACAACTTTGACAAGGTAAGTCGCGAGCCAGGTCAGATGGTTAACGATGTTCCTCTTGAAATCGATCAGGAAGTCGCTGCACGCAAGCTTTCTTACTGGGGATGCGAGATCGATACTCTGACACCGGAGCAGCACAAATATCTCTTCGGAGAATAAATCTCTTAGAAATACTTCTTCTCGTTCCTGTCGAGAGCGATGAAAATGAATAGTAAGGCGGTGAATCCCCAGAGGGATGAGCCGCCATAACTTATAAATGGCAGTGGAATACCGATGACAGGCATAAGGCCTATGGTCATACCGATGTTGATGAAGAGATGCATGAAGATACAGCAGGCCACGCAGTATCCGTAGATACGGGTAAACGCCTCCCTGCTTCGTTCTGCATCCTTTATTATGCGCCACATAAGGAATACGTACAGCAGGATTACTATGGTACATCCCATGAATCCCCACTCTTCACCGATGGTACAGAAGATGAAGTCCGTACTCTGCTCAGGAACGAATCCATATGTGGTCTGTGTTCCATTGAGATAGCCCTTTCCCGAGAATCCTCCGGAACCGATCGCAATCATGGACTGGTTCACATTATATCCGACTCCGGAAGGGTCTTCCTTCATACCCAGGAGCACCTCGATTCTCTTTCTCTGATGGTCCTGAAGCACTTCGTTGAACAGAAAGTCTACGGAGAATACCAAAGCGATGCCAGCGATGGCAGAAACGATGGCAAGCTGGGTGAATCGGTTCCTTTCTCTGAAGGCATGGAAAGCAGCGAAAGGGATTGATAGACCGATGAATCCTAAAAGCACATAGAGCGGCTTTATCTTGGATATCAGTGATGCCTCCACAATCTCTTCAGCCGGCAGTTCTCCTTCGATCGGAACAGGAGTCAGGGCTTCAAGAATGTTCGGTACAAAGGCCATGAGGATTATTGCAGGTACACAGAGTATCAGCCACCATCTGAATCTTCCCGAATAGAGGCAGATACATAATGAGGCGACTCCGGCAAGCACCAGTATGGCAACAAAAGGCGATGCCGTGAGGGTCAGGATGAACAGGAGAATGGCCATTCCCACCATGAAGATCAGCCATCCGGTCAGTCCTTCCCTATAGAGCATGAATATGAATCCGACATATACGAGTGCAGAACCGGTCTCGCTCTGGCCTACGATGATCAGCATCGGAACCAGGATTATCAGGGCCGTGATGATGAAGTCCTTCAGACGGCCGATCTTATATCCCAACTGACTCATGACGGTTGCCAGCATCAACGACGTGGAGATTTTGGATATCTCTGCCGGCTGGAATCGCACGGGACCGAACTCAAACCAGGATCGGGAACCTTTAACCTCAATACCCAGGAAAATTACTGCCACCAGCAGGAACAGGACGAACGCATATATCGGAACAGAGGCTCCTTCGTATATTCGGGGTGGCACTACAAAAAGGATGAATAAGGCAATGCCTAAGGCCGTTGCCATCCATACGAACTGTTTGCCGCTTCTGCTGGCAAAATCAAAGATGGATGCAGGTTCTGAGGAATGTACTGATGCATAGATGTTTGCCCATCCGATCAGGATGAGTATAAGCCAACAGAAGACCAGACTCCAGTCTATGGTCTTCGCTATGCCTCTGTTTCTGTATCCTCCTGCACTTCTCATCTTATTTTACCTTTACCCTGTCCATCAGGTTTCCTTTCAACATTCTGTCTTCCAATGACTTTCTGTCCTTGGATATTTCACCGTTAAGATATTTCTCCGTAAGCAGAGATGCGATAGGTGCTGCCCATGTCGCTCCGAATCCGCCATTTTCAACATAGGCGGCAACCGCAATCTTCGGATTGTCTCTTGGAGCGAAGCAGATGAATACGGAGTGATCGTTTCCGTGTGGGTTCTGCGCCGTTCCTGTCTTTCCACATATGTCGAGGCCTTCGACTGCCGCAACACTTGCTGTACCTCCGGATCCGTATCCGCTGTTGACGGCCTTATACATACCTCCGATGACCTTGTGGAAATGGGTCGTGTCCACCATCGTGTAATTCTTCTCCTTGTATTTCGGGTCAATGGTGACGTTCTCGGAGTCCTTGATGATATGAGGCGTATAATAGAATCCGCGGTTTGCGATCGTCGCGCAAAGATTGGCAAGGTGCAATGGAGTACATCCGATCTCTCCCTGACCGATTGAAAGGGAAATGACGGTGGTGGCCTTCCATCCGCCCTTGCGATAGACTCTGTTGTAATATTTCGAGTCCGGAATGTTACCTCCCAGTTCGGACGGGAAGTCACTTCCGAGCTTCTGTCCGAAACCGAAGCTCTTCACGTATTCGTTCCACTTGTCCATCGCTTCGTCAATTGAAGCATACTTGGGATTTTCAAGCAATGAGCGCAGCACATAACAGTAATATGCGTTGCAGGACATCATTATGGATTCCTCAAAGTTCAGAGGCGACTTGTGGGCATGGCATCCGAGCTTGTTGCGTCCGAAATGGTATCCCATGTTGCACGGATAAAGGGTATTTGGGCTGAACACTTCTTCCTGCAGGCCGATGAGTCCGTTTACAAGCTTGAACACTGATCCCGGAGGATATGAGGCCTGTACGGCTCTGTTGAACATCGGTTTGTATGGGTCTGTAGAGATGTCCTTGTAGTGCTGTCCGATATTCGCAAGCTGGTCGACGTCAATACCCGGGCTGGAAACCAGAGTGAGGATCTCTCCTGTAGACGGCTCGATAGCAACAAGACTGCCCACCTTGTTTGCCATCAGCATCTGTCCGTAACGCTGGAGTTCTGCATCGATGGTGGTCATGATGTCGTCTCCAGGAACTGCCTCCTTGTCGAGTTCACCGTCCCTGTATCTTGATTCGATCTTGTTTCGTGAGTTTCTCAGCCAGATGTTGTATCCCTTTTCTCCACGAAGTTCGGTTTCGCGTGCAGCCTCGATACCGGTCATGCCGGCATAGTCTCCTGACTTGTATTCTCCAGGGTGATTCTCTATGTATTTGGCATTGACCTCGGAAACATATCCCAGAAGGTTTCCTCCCGCATTGAACGGGTATTCTCTGATACTTCTTGCCTGACCACGGAAACCCGGGAACTTGTAAGCAACCTCGGCGAACTTCATGTATGTCTCAGGTGGGATCTGCTTGATCATGACCACGGACTGATATCCGATTCTTCGACGGTTTCTGTAGAATTCGTCCATCTTCTCCCTTACGAACTCAGGAGTGATGTCAAGTACTTCGCAGAGGGCGAGAGTGTCGAATGGTTCGACTTCCTTAGGTGTGACCATAAGGTCGTAGGCAACCTTGTTACCTACGAGAATGTTTCCGTTTCGGTCATTGATGATTCCTCTGGTCGGATATATGGTCGCATAGACCATGGTGTTGTTATCTGCAGACATCTTGTACTTGTCATCCAGAATCTGAATGCTGAAAAGTTTGGCAATCAGGATTACTGCTGCAGTACAGAGACCGATAAGGAGTTTATTTTCTCTGTTGAGCTTCATGTTTCAGGATCCTCCTATTTTCGGTCGTCTGCCGTAAGAATGTTCGTCACGATGAGGGCAAGGACATAATTGCATATGAGCGACACTCCAAGTCTGGTCAGGTTGAACCATGTCGGTCTTGTGCCTGCGCCGTCGAGGAATACGTATACACCGAGGAAAATCAGAATGGACAGCAGAAGTACGAATGAAATCTTTCCTATACCGTTCTTTCTGAACGAGAAGCTGTCGCTTCTTGTGATTATGTCCTCTCCGAGGAAGAATCTGATCAGCGGTTTACGCATAAGGGCAACCGGGATGAGGGATGCCGTGTTTATGCCTATAAGGCCCTCAGAAAGCCAGTCTACAGACAGTCCTGTCGCAAAGGCGAGAACCATGCAGAGAGGCGTGCTGACTGTAAGTGGCACACAAATGATCATTGCCGGAAGCATACTCAGCATCACAAAGGGGCTGAAGTTGGCGAAATTGCATAATGCCATCTGGCCGAGTACCATCAAGAAAAAAAACAATCCGAAATTCTGTGTCTTCATCGTCTGTCCTCCAATTCCTTCAGTTCTCCCTTACTCTTGTTCTCCACGACAGTGACATATCTCAACGCTCCGAAGTCTTCAAAAAGTCGGATCTTGATCTCGTATGTCGCACCGTTCACAATCTTTGACTCGCCGACTTCTCCAAGAGGGATGTCTGGCGGGAAGATGGATGAGTATCCGCTTGTGAAGACGGTGTCTCCCTTCTCGAACACCACGTGGTGAGGAATCTCCTTGAGTATTGCTCCATCACTGGTGATTCCGTCCCATGACAACGGGCCGACAGCACCTTCCTTGCCAAGGCGGGCACTGATGTTCATCTCGTGGTTCTTGAACGATCTTGCATATGAGTGATGTCTGCTGACGGCGTCTATGATACCTACGGCACCTTTACCTGTCACTACGCCAGCACCTTCTGTAACGCCCTCTTCATAACCTTTGCCGATGATCATGTAGTTGTGCTGGCTGTTGTTGCTGATCTTGACGATTTCAGCCGGCGTATAGATGTAGTTTCCGGTGTTGCTGCCTGTAAATGTCGTCCTGGCCTCTTCGGGAAGCGCGCTCTCAAGGGCCTCCAGGCGCAGACGGAGCTCGATGTTCTCAAGTGCAAGGGCGTCGTTCTGCTCCTTCAGTGAGAAGTAGTCGGAAATCTTCTGCGAACCTCCCCAGAAGAATCCCATTATGTTCTGGGCTCCCTGTGACATCCAGGTGCCCTGAAGTTCTCCGTTGTTTCCGAGCATATTCAATGCAGTCACCTCCAGAATGACGAAGATGACTGCATTAATCAGATGATATATGAAATTGTTTTTTCTCAAGATACTATCTCATGAGGAATGTGTAATTCTCTGTATTCTTGAGTGCGAGGCATGTACCTCTTGCTACCGCTCTGAGCGGATCGTCTGCCACATAGAAAGGAATGTTGATCTTCTCTGTGAGACGTTTTGCGAGTCCTCTGAGGAGTGATCCGCCACCTGCGAGGTGAATTCCGTTTTCAACGATGTCAGAGTAGAGCTCAGGTGGAGTCTGCTCGAGCACATGGATGATTCCGCTTTCGATTCTTGCCACAGACTTGTCGAGGCAATGTGCAATCTCCTGATAAGTGATTGTAGCATGGACAGGGTGAGCTGTCATGAGGTTAGGACCAGTGATTGCATATGGCTCCGGTTCCTCATCGAGGTCAGGAAGCACTGCTCCGATAGCGATCTTGATCTTCTCTGCAGTGATCTGTCCCACTCTGATGTTGTGCTGCTGACGAAGGTGCTGCTGGATGTCGCTTGTGAATACGTCTCCGGCAACCTTGATCGAATCCTGGACAACGATACCTCCGAGAGAGATTACTGCGATCTCAGTTGTACCTCCACCTATGTCCACGACCATGTTACCCTTAGGTGCCTCAACGTCGAGGCCGATACCGAGGGCAGAAGCCATCGGCTCATAGATCAGATATACGTCACGTCCGCCGGCATGCTCCGATGAGTCGCGTACCGCACGGATCTCAACTTCTGTAGATCCTGAAGGGATGCCGACCACCATCTTGATGTTTGGAGTGAAGAGTGATCTGCGCTTGCTGTTTACCTGTTTGATGAATCCGCGGATCATCATCTCTGCAGCGTTGAAGTCTGCAATCACTCCATCCTTCATCGGACGGACTGTCTTGATGCCCGGATTCTCTCTTTCCTGCATGAGCTTTGCCTTCTGTCCGAGAGCAATAGCCTTGCCTGTATTGTTGTCGATTGCCACGATGCTCGGCTCGTCGAGAACGATCTGGTCGTTCTGGAAAATGACGGTGTTGGCCGTTCCGAGGTCCATCGCAATCTCCTGTGTCAAGAATGAAAATGCCATATTTATTATTCGTTTTTTCTGGTTTCGATATTAGGGCGTAAAATTACAAAATTTATTATTTTTGTGAAAACTTTTTTCGACTTATGGGCAGAAAGAAATATGTCATAGTGATGGCCGCAGGAAGCGGCACAAGAATGGGATCGGAGCTGCCGAAACAGTTCATCGAACTCGACGGAAAGGCGATTCTACAGAAGACGATCGAAGCGTTCACGCAGGCGTGTCCGGACGTGTCTGTGGTCACCGTACTCCCGGAAGCACACATGGCATATTGGAGGCAGTATTGCCTGGAAAGAAACTTCACCTGCCCGCAGGTGCTTGTCAAAGGCGGAATAACGCGCTTTCATTCTGTAAGGAATGCGCTTGAAAGAATCCCTGAAGGAGCGGTCGTTGCCGTTCATGACGGTGTCCGCCCTCTCATATCCCAGAATCTGATACGCAGCATATTCGAGAAGGCAGAGACTGTTCCTGCCGTTATTCCGGTGATTCCGTGCGTCGATACCATGAAGGTACTTGAAACCTGTGGAGACGAGCTGGTTACCGTTCCAGGTGCTTCGGTCGACCGCTCGATGCTGTTCGGCGCCCAGACGCCGCAGGTCTTCCATTCGGAAGTCATAAAGGAGGCATATTCCCTTGCGTACGACACATCCTTCACAGACGACGCTTCTGTCGTGGATAAATACGGAAAAAACCTCTCCTACGTAATCGGGGAGAGGTTCAATATCAAGATAACGACGCAAGACGATCTTCTTCTTGCACGTGCTATTTTGTCTCTTTCTTCTTTTTCTTGACGCTTGCCGAGAAGCTGGTATTCTGATATTCCTTAACCCATACCTGACGCTCTATCGCCTGATCAAGCGATATCTGTGTCTCGGTCTGCTGTACATAAGGGATTCTCTGGATCGTGTTCAGGAGCACCTGCATGAGGTGGTCATGGTCGAAACAGAAGATCTTGATGAGGAGGTTGTGCTTGCCGGTTACGAAATGACACTCAACAATCTCTGAAATCTTCTTGAACGCCTCGATGACTTCAGGGTATTTGTTAGCCTCCGAGAGAGATACGCTTACATAAGCGCATACATTGAGACCGAGAGCCTGAGGCTTTACCAGCAGGCGCGATCCTGTGATCACACCATTGGATTCAAGTCTCTTAACTCTCTGATGGATAGCGGCTCCTGAGACATTGCACTCACGGGCAATCTCAAGAAACGGCATTCTTGCATTCTTGACCAGGAAAGAAAGAATCTTCTGGTCGATCTGGTCGAGCTGATAGTTAGACATAGCCTGATAGTTTAAAAGAAAATCCGACCGCGAATTTAATGACAAATATTAAAATGTCAATAAATGCGGTCGGAAATTTACACATTTAAACCTTATTTGCGTCTTTTTTTACGTCCTGTAGGCTCAGAATTCGCTATAATCTCCTTACACTTATCTTCTGTAAGCGTTGCAGGCTCTGTATCCTTAGGAATCTTATAGTTATTGCCTGCATGCTTGATGTAAGGTCCATAACTACCGTCGATTACCTGAATGTCGCTTTCCTTATATTCTGCAAGTATACCGCCGGTCTTCTTGTTGAGGCTGTCCTCAATGAGGCTTGTGCATGTCGCGAGGTCCACCTTGAGAGGGTCTGTTCCGCGAGGAAGTGAAATGTTCTTGTCACCATACTTGATGTATGGGCCGAAACGTCCCTTTGTGCAGATGATATCGATGCCGTTATGCTGGCCTACTGTACGTGGCAGTTCGAAGAGCTTGAGGGCCTCTTCCAGAGTGATGCTCTCGATAAGCTGACCTGGTGCAAGGCTTGCATACTGCTTGCTGTCTCCGTCGCCTTTCTGTACATATGGACCGTACTGTCCGAATCGTGCTACCAGCGGCTGTCCGTCCTTAGGGTCGACTCCAAGTTCGCGGCTTACATTGCTGTACTCCTTGTTGCTGAGAGTCTCCTGTACCCTGGAGTGGAATGGTCCGTAGAACTCGGATATCGCGCTGTTCCATACCATTTCTCCATCCGCAATCTTGTCGAAGTCCTCCTCGACGTTTGCAGTGAATCTGTAGTCCAGAACATCAGGGAAGTTCTTCACAAGATAATCAGCCACAATCATACCGATGTCCTGAGGAAGAAGTCTGCCCTTCTCGGTGCCTACATTTTCTGACTTTGCGACAGTCTTGATCGCGCCGTTCTTAAGTGTAAGGTTGGTTACGCTTCTCTTTTCGCCGGTCTTGTCGCCCTTTACGATGTAACCGCGGCCCTTTGTCAGGGTTGAGATGGTCGGTGCGTATGTTGAAGGACGTCCGATACCGAGTTCTTCAAGCTTCTTTACGAGGGTTGCCTCAGAATATCTCGAAGGAGCGGAAGTGAACTTGCATTCTGCAGTGATCTCTTGGTCAAACATCCTGTCTCCGATATTCATCTCAGGGAGGATTACCATTTCGTCGTCCTGCTGCGGCTCATCCGAGCTTTCCATATACAGCTTCAGGAATCCGTCAAAGAGCACCTGGCTTGCCTGTACGTTGAACTTCTCATCTCCCTTGTCCGATGATACCTTGATGTCGGTCTTGAGGATACGTGCATCTGCCATCTGTGATGCAACTGTGCGCTTCCAGATAAGCTCGTAGAGTTTCTGCTCCTGAGGAGTTCCCTCTATTGACGTATTCTCTATATAGGTAGGGCGGATGGCCTCGTGCGCCTCCTGTGCGCCCTTTGCCTTTGTCTTGTACTGTCTTACCTTCGAGTATTCTTCTCCGAAGTTCTCGCAGATGAACTGCTTGGCAGTGTTTATGGCGAGTGAAGAGAGGTTGGTCGAGTCGGTACGCATGTAAGTGATGAGTCCGTGCTCGTAAAGTCTCTGAGCCACGCTCATAGTCTGGCTTACAGACATTCTGAGCTTTCTTGCGGCTTCCTGCTGAAGGGTAGAAGTTGTGAATGGAGCTGCAGGATAGCGGTTACCTTCCTTCTTCTCGATTCCGCAGATTGAGAACGATGCTCCGATGCATCTTTCAAGGAATGCCTGTGCTGATTCGATGTCCGGGAATCTGCGGTCGAGAGTTGCCTTGACCAGGGTCTTTTCCGGTGTTCCTTCCGGATGGAAAAGAGCATCTACCTTATAATATTGTTCGCTGTTGAACGAAAGGATCTCCCTCTCCCTGTCGACTACAAGTCGGAGGGCAACAGACTGGACTCTACCTGCCGAGAGCTTCGGCTGAATCTTTCTCCAGAGAACAGGAGAAAGCTCGAATCCCACTAGGCGGTCGAGTACGCGGCGTGCCTGCTGCGCATTGACCAGGCTCATGTCGATTTCACGTGGATTTGCGATTGCGTTGAGGATGGCAGGTTTTGTAATTTCGTGGAAGACAATACGTTTTGTGTTTTCCTTCTTCAGATCGAGTGTCTCGAAAAGATGCCATGAGATAGCTTCTCCTTCGCGGTCTTCATCGGATGCGAGCCATACTGTCGACGCCTCTTTTGCTGCCTTCTTCAGTTCCGATACTACCTTCTTCTTGTCTGACGGTATGACGTATTCCGGTGCGAAACCGTTCTTTACATCAATACTCAACTCGTTGTCCTGAAGATCTCTGATATGTCCGAAGCTGGATTTTACGATATAGTCACTTCCGAGATATTTCTGAATGGTTCCAGCTTTCGCCGGAGACTCTACAATTACAAGATTCTGTCCTTCCTTCATTCGCTTTCCTCCAATTTTTCAAAAGAAAGTGCAAAGTAAGCCACTTTTGAGGCAATTTTCCAAATTTTGTTGTTAATTTTGTCAGTTTGAAGACCTCTATATAAAGGGGTCACCTAAAGGTGACATATTTATAAATATTTTTGTCCATCATACATTTATGACAGAAGTAACGAGAAAGAAGATAATCAGATGGTTCTGGATCCTTTTTGCGGTTCCGGTGGTACTTGTCGTGTCTCTTATCGGTCTTGTATGGGCCCTTGCTGACATACCGTCTTTCGAAGAGCTTGAGAACCCGGACAGCAAGCTGGCCACTCAGGTGATTGCTGAAGACGGTGAGATCCTGACCACATTCCATATTGAGAACAGATCATATGTAAGCTATGAGGAGCTTTCGCCGAATCTTGTGCATGCGGCTGTAGCCACCGAGGATTCCCGTTTTTACAGACATTCGGGAATCGACTTCGAGAGCCTTGCCCGAGTGCTTGTCAAGACGCTTCTCGGAGGAAGTTCGAGCCAGGGAGGAGGTAGTACCATCACGCAGCAGCTTGCCAAGACACTCTATCCTCGTGAAGATATGGGCGGATCCAAGTTCAAGATGGTATGGACCAAGCTCAAGGAATGGGTGACTGCGGTCAAGCTCGAGCGCAGCTATACCAAGGATGAGATCATGAACATGTACATGAACCAGGTCTTCTTCGGAAGTAATGCATATGGCATCAAGGCGGCTGCCCAGACATTCTTCGGCAAGGCGCCGATAGATCTGACGGTCGAGGAGGCTGCGACTCTTGTGGGAATGGTCAACAAGCCTACAAGATACAATCCGGCCCTCAACCCTGAGAGGTCGCTTCAGAGAAGAAATCTGGTCATTTCCAGAATGCAGCAGAACGGTTTTCTTACCAAGGAGGAATGTGATTCCATCCAGCAGGTTCCGATCACCCTGTCTTATCAGGTGCAGGACCACAATGCCGGTATAGGTCCATATTTCAGAGATATGCTCCGTCGTACGATGAATGCGAAAGAGCCTAAGCGCTCTTCTTATAATCAGTATGAAGACTATGTGGTTGATTCGCTTCTCTGGGCAGATGATGCATTCTATGGATGGCTGAACAAGAACACCAAGGCAGACGGTTCTAAATACAATCTTGACAGAGACGGTCTCCGTATCTACACGACCATCAACTACAAGATGCAGCAGTATGCAGAAGAAGCTGTTGCCGAACATCTTGGCAAGGATCTTCAGAAGACTTTCGACAGACATATCAGATGGAATAAGAACAAGCCGTTTGCGAGTGATGTTGAGCCTGAAATGATCGATCAGCTGATGAGACAGGCACGCAGATGGAGCGACCGTTACCGCATAATGAAGAACAACGGTGCTTCGGAAAAGGAAATCGTGAAGAGCTTCTCTGAGCCGGTGAAGATGCGTCTGTTCTCATGGAACAAGCAGGGTTATGTCGACACAGTGATGACTCCGGATGACTCTATCAAGTATTACAAGCGTCATCTCCGTGCGGCATTCATGGCGATAGAGCCGAATACAGGACATATCAAGGCATATGTAGGAGGACCGAACTACCGTTACTTCAAGTATGACAACGTCCGTCAGGGAAAGCGTCAGGTCGGTTCTACCATCAAGCCGTTCCTTTATACATTGGCGATGCAGGAGGGCATGAGCCCATGCGATAAGGTCGTTAATGTACCTCAGACCTTCATGGTAGGCGATACGACATGGACTCCGAAGAGTACGGATGCGGATGAGTGGATCGGTCAGACCGTGACTCTGAAATGGGGACTTACCAAGAGTTCCAACAACATCTCCGCATACCTGATGAAGCAGTATGGACCGGAGGCGATGGTGGAGATGATGAGGAAGATGGGTGTCGGATGTTATCTCGATGCCGTGAATCCTCTCTGTGTAGGATCTGCCGACATCTCTGTCTTTGAGATGGTTGCCGCATATAATACCTTCCCGTCGAAGGGTGTCTATGTTGAACCTATTTTCGTGACCCGAATAGAGGACAGCATGGGTAATGTGCTCGGCGAGTTCAACAATAAGAAGAAGGAGGCGATCAGCGATTATACGGCCTATCTGATGGCGAACCTCATGCAGGGTGTCGTGAACAGCGGAACAGGTGTCCGCTTGAGATCTAAATATCAGCTCAAGGGAGAGATTGCAGGAAAGACAGGAACCACCAACGATCAATCGGACGGATGGTTCATCGGATATACTCCGTCTCTTACTGCAGGAGTATGGGTCGGAGCCGAAGACCGTCAGGTCCACTTCGAATCCCTTTCTCTCGGTGGTGGATCTAACATGGCCCTTCCTATCTGGGGTATCTTCATGCAGAAGGTGCTGGAGGACGGAACTCTCGGAGTGTATGAGACCGACAGGTTTGTCAAGCCTATGGGTATTGAGCTGAATCTCAATTGTGACGGAAGTGATGCAGATGCCGTGATGAAGGCGGAGGAAGATGAAGATTATTTCTTTGAATAGACAGTATGGAATATAAAGCAATAGCAGTTATATATGGCAGCGACTCTTCCGAGTGGGAAGTGTCGGTGCGAAGCGGTGAGTTCACCGCATCTCAGATAGATGGCCAGAAGTACGACGTATATGAGATCTTTGCCCGTTTCGGCAATTGGTCGCTTGTGGCTTACAGAAAGCGTGGCGAAGGCAGGGTTGTGATTCCGGAGAATGAGCGTCCGGCAGTCGATAAGTCCGATTTTTCAGTGATGGTGGACGGCTGTAAGGTGAAGATGGACTATGCCTACATCATGCAGCACGGTACTCCTGGCGAAAACGGACTCATGCAGGGCTATCTTGAAATGATCGGTGTGCCTCATAGCGGATGTGATGCATTCGTTGCTGCCATCACTTTCGACAAGTTCTCATGCAAGAGCTATCTCAAGGACGTTGATTTCGTGAAATGTGCAGATGACATGTTCTTCCGTAAGGGTGAGGTTGCTCCGGATGTCGCGCAGAAGGCTGTCGAGAGACTCGGTCTGCCGATGTTTGTGAAGCCTACTGACGGCGGAAGCAGCTTCGGTGTTACCAAGGTGAAGAAGGTTGAGGATTTTAATGCTGCTGTAGAGGCTGCCTTTGCAGAGGGCAAGACCGTCATGGCTGAAGGTGCAATCGTCGGTCGTGAGCTTACATGTGCAGTATATTTCAACGGTACAGAGAACGTTGCGCTTCCTGTGATCGAGATTCTTACAGATAATGAGTTCTTCGATTATGAGGCGAAGTATAACGGTCATAGCCGTGAGGTGTGTCCTGCTCAGATTCCTGATACTCTTCGTGATGAGATCCAGGAGGTTTCGAAGAAGATTTATGCGCATCTTGGATGTGCGGGACTGGTTCGTGTCGATTATATCGCTTCTGAGGAGGGTCTGTACTTCCTTGAGGTGAATACGATTCCGGGTATGACTTCTGCTTCGCTTGTGCCGCAGATGGTGCGTGCCGCAGGACTTTCTATGAATGATTTTCTTACGACAATCATTGAAAATTCATAAATAAAATTGTTGTTCCCGTGAATTCCGGAGACCCCCGCCTCCGCTTCGCTCCGGCACCCCCTAGCCGGGGGTGGCATGTCTCCTCCATTCATCGGCAACAACAATTTCAGTTACAAAGATTTTTTGTGGTAATAAAATCAGCCATGTTACTGACGCAGTTGATAAATAAAGGAGTGGAGGCCATTTCGGCGCTGTACCCTGAGGGGGAGGCGAAGGAGATGGTCTATGCTTTTTTAGAGCACCATGTCGGGACGAAGAGGCATACCCATATCATAGAGCCGGCATATGAGGTGCCGCAGGAGAAGGCGCTTCAGGCTGTTGCGGCTTTCGAAAGGATGGCTGCAGGTGAGCCGATGCAGTATGTAGTCGGTGTGGCCGATTTTTACGGTCGTCAGTTTCGTGTGACTCCGGATGTGCTCATACCGCGCCCTGAAACCGAACTGCTCTGTAGAGAGGCCATTATTGACAGGACGTCGTCAGATGGGTTAGAATCCCTCAGGATTCTGGATCTGTGTACTGGAAGCGGATGCATAGCATGGACATTGGCACTGGAGATGCCGGGAGCAGAGGTGACAGCAGTTGATATTTCTGACGGGGCTTTGGCTGTGTCTTCTTCGCAGGATTTTGCGCAGGAGATCGCACGTACCGGAGCATGCTCTCCTACCTTTATAAAAGCAGATGTTCTTGCCGGCCCGTCGCTTACGCAGCAGTACGATATCCTCGTCAGCAATCCTCCATATGTGATGGACAAGGAAAAGGTCCTTATGCGTACGAATGTTCTTGATCATGAACCGCATCTCGCCTTGTTTGTCTCTGACGACGACCCTCTTATCTTCTATCGCGCCATTGCGCAGTGGGCTCAGGCCCTTCTCAAGCCGGACGGCTACTGTATCGTCGAGATCAATGAGGCCCTTGGTCAGGAAACTGCCCAGATCTATATCAACGCAGGCTTCCGCTGTGTCAACGTCATCCGTGACCTCTCCGACCGCGACCGTTTTGTCTCCTTTCGTAGATAAATAAAACGAAATTTTGTTCCATTTTTTTGAAAAATCAAACAAATTTTAGATAGAAAATCGCTCTCTCAGGTAGCTGGGAGGGCGATTTTTAAATTTATCCGCATACTTTTTCGGTATGCGGATAATACTATGGACCTTTGCAGTGTTAAAATTTTCAGAGTATGACAAAGAACAGTTTAGTAGGGTTATTGGTATCTGTAGTTCTGGCTGCATCGTGCGAGGTTGCATACAATGAGGATGCTCCCATCATAAATGAACAAGTGGTGTCCGTCCGTCTGGATGAGGTCGCGGAAATCTTGTCAATGCTTCCGATACAGACAGCCCATATGGAAGAGGTTCATGATGCTGTGACCTCCTCTTCCGTGAATGGATATGATGAGGAGTACACGATGAAGCATCTGTTCGAAACTCCCGGCGCCGGAGTCGGAGATAATGAAGTACGTTCGGGAAAGTCATATGACATACCGATGTGGAAGCTTATTGAGCATCAGGTCAGGTCCATGTCCGCGACTAAGGCCTTGTCGATGGATCCTGACAGGTTTCTTGAAACGTTGACAGCGTCGGATGTGCAGATATATTGGCCTTTTTCGGATCAGTGGGATGGGGAAACCTTTCCCGTCATAACATTCGATCCCGAAGATGGTGCATCAGTAAATACAGGTTATAGGTTAAAGGTTGAAAATGATGGTTCCCGCCATGTGGAAGAAGTTGTGGTAGATGAGGCGATGGCTAAAGATGTACCGGTCTGGGTTGTCAACAGGAACGATGATGCCGGTTTCACTTCACTGGAGATGTTGAGGAGGGAAGATCCGAATTGGGGCGAAGGAGGCGGTGCCATCATTATCAATCCGGACAGAAGTGCTCCTGCGTCATATGGGACAAAGTCCGGCCTCCGCACCTTGGTGCTTAAGGATTTCATAATGAACAGGAACTATGATTCCTGGTTTGCCGGCGCGTCTGAATTCTTCGTAAAGATAGGCTATATGGAGGATTTTACGGCTTCGACAGAGGCAGAGTTGAGAGTCTATAATCCGATGGTGACAGACTTCATGATTGTTGTAAAGAGGAACCAGGTCGGTATACCGCAGAATTTCAATGCCATCCTGATATCTGATCTGAACTCGGACGTATCAGCCGACGATGGTAGTTACTGCGCCTTTATGATAACGGAAGATGACGGTGGCACTCAGACAGAATGGACCACAAAGGCAAAGGTGTTTGTGGCAGGTAAAAGCTATGGTGCAGAAATTACCATACCTCTGAATGTCCGTGATGATATTGTCTGGAGAGGAAAGCTTCCTTACAGTTGGTTCGAGGAGTGCAGCGGTCAGTCGTGGCCTTTCGGTGATGTTGCTCTGACCTTCGAGATAATCGAGCACTAGGCTTCTGATACGGTCATCTCGCAATTGCGGCAGTCAAAATGAAGGGCGAATCTCTGTCCGTTATTCAGAAGGAACAAGTCTCCTGTGTTTCTGTTTCCGTGATGTTTAGGACACATGCCGAGTTCATATCTGATACAGTACTTTGTCCTCATCAGCTCTGCATCTGCCACGTGTTTTAATTCATATGCCGGTTCGACAGATTCTGCACCGCATGACATATAAACTTTTTCAGATAATAAATTAGAGGTGTTTTTTTTGTAGCAGATTTTCTTCTGAGGGAGCATGTCTTCGCCTTTGTCGACATTCTCTAGGTCCCTCAGGAGGAGATCTTTTTTCCCACAAGGCATACAATCAAGCTTCTCGGCTATGTCTCTTCTGATGGAATTGAGGAAAGAGGCACTCATGAAAGGAAGAGCATCCGAATAAGCGATGTCAGTGACATGGAAAGAATAGATTCCGGTGTTCTTGCCGATCTGGCCTTTCACCATTTCCAACATTCTCTCCAGGTTGTTGGCGTTCTGATCTCCTGCGTTGTAGCTGCATGAGATCCTGCGTCCGTCTTCGCTTACAGCGAGAGCGGATACCAGCCATTCGGCCTCCTTTACCAGTTCGAAGGAAACATCAACGGACAGCATCCTTGTGCAGGAGTTCTTTTCAAGCTCTTTTTCAAATGCAGCATTGATGTTGCGATATAAGGTTGCTCCTGTGTATGCATCAGGTACAGCCTTGCTCTTTATTGAATTGCCATCGCAGACATCGCCTCTGAAGCCACAGATGTCTCCATTTCTGGCAACAAATGAAAATCCGTCTCCGTTGTTAAGAACAATGTCCTTGCGTGACGGACGTATAGTTATTGCGGACTTGTCCCTGTTGAGGCTTATGATTGTTCCGACCTCTTCTCCCATGGACTTTGCGGCATCCATTGCTGCCCATCTTTCTCTGCGTCCGTCGAGGAAGAGCTCTGTATATCCTCTGTTGAAGGTCTTTGCCGTATCCGGTGTAAATCCGCCGTTGATGGTGCCGTATGAACCTCTTTCGTATTCTGACGGGTTCTTGGCAATGAGATTGTCAAGAGCAAGCGAGTAGTCGCGAACGACGTTCTTGACGTATGAGATGTTCTTCAGACGGCCTTCAATCTTGAATGAGGTTATTCCTGCTTCAGCGAGTTCCTCCAGCCTGTTTCGGAGGTTGTAGTCCTTAAGGGAAAGCAGAGCCTTGTCCCTTACAAGGATGTTTCCGGAAGCATCAGCAAGGTCGTAACGTGAGCGGCATGCCTGGATGCATGCACCTCTGTTTGCGCTACGTCCTGCGATCTTTTCAGAAAGATAACACTGGCCGCTGTAGCACACGCAGAGCGCGCCGTGTACAAAGAATTCAAGTTCGCATGTGACAGCCTTACGGATGGCGAGTATCTGTTCCAGAGACAACTCTCTTTCGAGGATCAGTCTCGAAAATCCAAGACTTTCAAGGAATCGTGCCTGCTCGGGAGTCCTGATGGCGCATTGGGTGGAGGCATGAAGGGGTACGCGGATTTCCTCTCGGATATTGCCGATGCCGTTACGGGCCATTTCCATTATTGCCATGTCCTGCACTATGATTGCATCTACCCCTGCTTCCTGCACGGCCAATATCTGCCTGTAGGCCGGTTCAAGCTCCTCGTTATATAGGATTGTGTTGAGGGCTACGAATATTCGTGCTCCGAACTTATGCGCATATGTGCAAAGATTCCTGATGTCTTCGATTGAGTTTCCTGCAGCCTGGCGTGCTCCGAACTGTGGACCGGCTATATACACAGCATCGGCACCGCAGTCAATTGCTGCGATGCCGACTTGTATATCTCTTGCCGGAGCAAGCAGTTCAAGCTGTCTCATCTGGATTAGAGAGTCTTCAACTGCTCCTGTGCGCTAGGACCGTACTGTGGGTCAGTTGAAACTGCCTGGTAGTACTCCTTTGCCTTAGCCTTGTCACCAGCCTGCTGATAAAGAGCTGCGATAGTGAACTTCACACCGGCAGCATCCTTTGCGTTAGGGCTGAGCTCGAGGTACTTCTCGTAGTTTGCGATACAGTCAGCGTTCTTGCCGAGCTGCTGTGCAGCACTTGCAGCGAAACGGTATGCGTTTGCGTTCTCAAGGTACTGGTTAGATTTTGCAGCGTAGTCGATAGTCTCCTGATACTTCTTAGCCTTGCTTGCAGCCTGAGCGAGCTTTACATATACGTTAGAAAGCTGCTTGTAAGCATTCTTCTCCTGGCCGTTTGCAGCAGCCTGAAGATATGCAGCCTCAGCCTCCTCTACCTTGTTCTGTGAAGCGAGTGCCTGTCCGAGACGGAAAGCAGCCATGCCGTTTGTTGCGTCGAGCTCGAGAGCCTGCTTGTATGCAGCCTCAGCCTCTGGGAAGCTCTTTGCGTTGAGGAAACCGTTACCCTTTGAAACATAAACCTGCGGCATGAGCTCGTTTGCGTTGTCTGCAACTTCTGGAGTCTCATACTTGCCTGCAGCCTCGATAGCCTTGTTCAACTGCTCTACAGCAGCGTCATACTGCTCACCCTTGATAAGCTCCTTTGCTGATGAAAGGAAGATTGCAGGGATGATATTGCGGCAGTTTGCAGCAACATCTGCACCCTCCTCGCCGAGAGCCTCTGCCATCTCGAGTGCGCTCTGGAAGTAACCGATGGCAGCCTCATTGTTGCCCATCTGGAGCTCCATAGCACCGTTGTTGTAATTTTCTGTTGCCTGATTGATGTCCTGTGCGTACATCATGCCTGCCGACATAGCGACAGCAACGAACAAAAGGAAAATCTTCTTCATAACTGATATTTGTGTTTTAAATAATTAATTGCTTTAAAGTCACATAGAGTGCAAAAGTAGGAAAAAAAAGTCGTATTTTTGCAAATGAATATGCATTTAATGATCAAATCATACTGTAAACTAGCACTTTTGTCACTTTTGGGGCTGTTTTTTGTGACAGCTGTTTTTGCCCAGAATCTGCCGGTTCTGACTCCGGACAAGGCAATAAAGACAGGGGTGCTTCCGAACGGAATGACATATTACATAGTTGCCAATCCCTCCTCCAAGGGAGTGGCTGATTTTGCTTTAGTGCAGAAGGTAGGAACCGAGAACATATCAGATACGTCATCGACAAGAGCAGTCGCTGTTTCCAGAGAGTCGCTGTCCGCTCTTCCTCGTTGTTCCGGAGGGACCGTGCAGGACTTCTTTACCTCTCATGGCGTAACTCCGGGAGAGAATGGTTTCGTAAGGGTTTCCGACAATGCGACAGAGTTCCGTTTCAGCAATGTGCTGCTGTCAAGACCGGAGGTTCTGGATTCTACTCTTCTGGTCCTGCTGGATATTGTCGACAGGGTCTCTGTGACAGCTGATCCGTTCTTGAAAAAATGGTATTCGCCATCCGATCAGGCCATTGTCGTTGCAGGAGATGTCGACGTCGCCAAGGTGGCTGATAAGCTGAAGATGATGTCGTACATGACTCCGTCTGTAGAGTCTTCTGCCAGAAAGGAGTATGTGTGGACAGAGAGGGATACGGCTCGATATGTCAAGGTCCCTGCTGCACATCAGGGCTTGTCGTCCTTTACCCTTGTCTGGAATTCTGCCAGGACTCCATGGGAGTACATGAATACCGTTCAGCCTGCTGTTTATGAACACTTTCTTGCGGAGTTGGGTATGATGGCAAAGGAGTATATTTCAGAGGACCTGAGAGAACTGAATATCCCTGTTGCGGAAGTTTCATGCAATCACAGGACCAGCCTTCAATCAACAGGCGACGAGGCGTTTTCTGTGAGTGTATCAGTTGCCGAGAAGGATTTTCCGACAGCAGTCCGTGTTGTCGCCACAGTCATGGGAAGAATAGACGTCGGCAAGGCAGATATTCTTGATCTGATGCGACTGAAGAAGGTCTGTATGAATCAGGCGAAGGAGCTGGCAATCAAGCCGATAGTGAATAATTCTGAACATGTGGACAGATGTGTTGCATCCTTTATCTATAATGGCAGCCTTTCTACAATGCAGGACAAGGCGGACTTCCTGGCCGGGCGTGTGCTTGCAGATACAACGGAATTTCGTCTTTTCAACAGTGTGACAACAGCTTTGCTTGATCCGGAAAGGAATATGACGGCGGTGTATTCGCACACGATGCCAGAGGATTCGCTCAGGACGATAGTGTCGCAGGCGTGGAATGCTTCGAGTGACTTTGAGAAATCCGAATCTTCTGACAGAATCGGGCTCCGTTATTTTACCAATGATGAGGTCAAGGTCAGGATTAAGTCTGAAAAGACTGACCATATGTCGAAGGGTATGGAGTGGACATATGCCAATGGCTTCAAGGTTGTCTACCGTCGTATGCCGACGGGAGGAAGACTCCATTATACATTGGCCCTCAACGGAGGATTCAGTTCATTTGATGATATTGAAAAAGGCGAGGGCGGATATGTGTCTGACTACTTCCTGCTGAGCAGGATATCCGGCGTCCCGTCTTCAGAGTTTATCAAGGCCATAGCTGCAGAAGGCATGTCCATGGATATTCATGCGGGACTGTATGCGACAATGATCAGCGGTACTGCTGATGAAACCGATGTGGACTTCATGTTGCGTGCTCTGCAGACTGCAGTAAACTGCCGGCAGACTGATGAAGATGCTGTCAGGTATTATGAGGCCTGCGAGCCGTTGCGCAATGCAATGAGGAAGGGAACTGTCCTTGAGATGGTGGCAAAGGTCAATGATATAATGTGTCCGGACTATAAGTATGTGTCCTATAAGATGTTGGATACGCTTTCTCCGGATCTGGCACATAAGACCGAGGCTTTCTACAGTGATATTCTTGGCAAGACCAATGATGGTGTGCTGATTCTTCTTGGAGATCTTGACCCTGCAGTGCTCAAGAAGGCGCTCGCTCCTCATATCAGCGGATTCAGGACAACAGACAGGGCATTCCGCAGACCGGTGGTCAGATATCAGCCGGCTTCAGGATGGTCTACATATACCACGGTCGGCGCGAAGAACAGCGTGGATATTGCATTGTCCGTCCCGCTTACATTGACGGCAGAAAACTACATGGCGGCAGAAGTAGCTGCTCTGGTGCTGAAGAAGAAGCTTTCTGAAGCCATCATAGGAACCGGAATGTATCTTGACATATCTCACGAATGCAGGATTTATCCTAACGAGAGAATTAACTTCCATATCTCAATCAATGAGATCTCTTCGGACGGCTTTGCTTCGGACGTAGAAAATTCGGGTCCGATGGCGGCTCTCGCTGTTGTCCGTTCAGTTCTTTCCGGTGTGGGTGGTCATGAGGTCAGCAGTGAAGATGTGGAGACTTTCAAGTCTCAGCTTAAGGCGGGGCTCGAAATGGAAATGAAGGTGCCGTTCTATTGGCTCAATGTCATATCGAGACGTCATCTGGCAGGAAAGGATTTCACGACAAATTATGAAGCCCGCATAAAGGCAGTGACCGTAGAAAAGGTCAAGTCGATACTGTCGGGGCTTAACAATGGAACACGAGTTGAATATATAGTAAGCAGATAATAAGTTATGTATCACGGAACAATTATTGAGATAGACGATTGTCTGGTGTCAGAGGAGATTCTGACCGAGTATTTCGCATGCGACTACGAAAAATGCAAGGGTTGCTGTTGTGTTATCGGAGACAGTGGTGCTCCTCTGGAAGAATGTGAGGCTGAGGCTATCGAGAAGAACTATCCGATATTCTCCCCTATAATGTCTGAAGAAGGTCGCGCCAGCGTTGCGAAGAAGGGCTTCTACGAGATCGATATGGATGGCGATATGGTCACTCCGCTGGTCCCTGGAAGCGAGGAATGCGTATATACCCTCTTTGACGATGCGGGAAACTGCTTCTGCTCGATGGAGAGATGCTGGTTCCAGGGTAAGGGCGACTTCCGTAAGCCGATTTCATGCTGGCTCTATCCGATCCGCATAACAACCCTCCGTAACGGAATGAGGGCTCTTAACCTTCACAGATGGCACATCTGCCAGGATGCATTTGCAAAAGGTAAAAAAGAAAAGGTCCGCGTATATGAGTTTTTACGCGAACCTATAGAGCGTTATTTCGGCGAGGCTTTCTACTCTGCCTTGTCAGAGGCGGCCAAGATGCTTAATGCAGATTCGTAGTCTGAAGCATTGACTTTCAATTCGATGTTCTCTTCAACGACGTTGACCGACGGATACGAAGAGAACTCTCCGAATATTTCCGCCATTATCCCGTTGGATTCGAGAAGACCTTTGGTGATGCTGGCAAGCATCGGGTCGGCGAACGTTGCCACTGTTTTCAACTCTTCCATAGTTGATGAGCTTTAATTGTTAATCTTTATCTCCACTCCGGTAGCATAAAGGAATACATCTTTTCTCAAACCTTCCATGGAGTATCCGTTTTCGGTGCGGCTGATCGTTATGCGGTCCTCGCACATCTTGGTCAGTCTTCCGATAGGATCTCTGCGTCGGAATGAGATGGAGTCAGTGCCTTCACTTTCCACCTTGAACGGTTTCTCCTGGAAATAAGCTTTGGCAGCAACCTTGACTGTATCCCAATCTGCTTCAGTTTCCAGTTTTCTGGTAACGAATCCGAATTTTGGATATACAGCTGCCACTATTGCAAAAAATATGGCAATCTTGTACAAAGAGTTGTAGCCATCTTCAAAAATGTTTTCAATTCCGCCCTCGACTGCTCCGATCAGGATGAGCGCATATACGATGGCTGTAGTGAGAATTGCGAAATAGAAGAAGTATTTGACTGCTCTGATTAAGTATTTCATGGCTTTATATTTGCAGGTTAAACATGGTTATGTCCCTATGGACGACTCACAAATATACGAAAATTTCTTATCTTTGCGTGTTACCATCCCAGGCATGGTAAAGTATATTCATCGAAAGAAACAAAAATACTATTGATATGGAAAACAGCACTCTGAAAAAGATCATGTATGCACTGATTGCAGTGACAGTACTGCTTATGGGCACTCTCGCATACATATGGTATCAGAAGACAACCCTTGTAAACGAATTGACTATCGATAAGGAAGAGCTTACTGCTCAGATGATTGAACTCCAGAACGATTACGCCTCGTTGTCTTCGGATTACGATACCATCAACTCTCAGCTCGATTCATCACGCGAGGAGGTTTCTCAGCTTATTGAAAGAATTCAGAAGACTGAGGCTACCAACCGCAGCAAGATGCGCCAGTATGAGAAGGAGCTCGGTACGCTCAGAAGCATCATGAAGAGCTATATCGTACAGATCGACTCTCTCAACACCCTTAACAAGAAGCTTACTGCAGATGCTGCGGCAGCAAGACGTGAGGCTGCAGAAAGCAGAAAGAGAGAGGCTGCTCTCAACAAGACAGTGGAGGACCTTTCAGGTCAGGTTGCGGCAGGTTCTGTGATCAAGGCGCGTGGAATCAAGATAGAAGCGTATAATGCATCTGACAAGGTTACCGACAGAAGCAGCCGAGTTGTGAGACTTCTCACTTCTCTCAGCCTCGTTGAGAATGACCTTGCTCCAAAGGGTCCGGTAAGAGTGTACATCAGAGTCAAGGGACCGGATGACATTCTCCTTACCAATGGCACTCAGAGAACATTTGAAGTAAATGGCGAGCCAATGATCTGCTCTGCATCACGAGAGGTTGATTATCAGGGCAAGGAGGTTGAGCTCAGCATCTACCTGAATGATATTCCGGAGTATGTGAAGGGTATCTACACTGTTGAGGCATATACTGAGCAGACAATGCTCGGTTCATCAGAACTGATGCTTCGATAGCCGTGATATACGTCCACATACCTTTCTGCAGGAGCTTCTGCACATATTGTGACTTCTATTCGGAGGTTGCCGCGAAATGCCGCGGTGCAGAGGATGTCCTCAAGCAGGAGGCTATGTTCGGAAAATTTGCAGATGCTCTTGTCCTGGAGATGAGGCATCGTGCAGATGAGATTTCAAATGAGGTAAATACATTGTACATAGGAGGCGGCACCCCATCGGTGCTGCCCCTTTGTGTTTTTGAACGGATACTTCAGATCCTTAAAGACGTTGGGCACGGAGGCCCATATGACGAGTTTACCGTGGAGGTGAATCCTGAAGACATCGTTGAAAAAGGGGAAGAATATGTCAAGGGTCTGCTGGAACTGGGTGTAAACCGTATAAGCATGGGGGTGCAGTCTTTCGATGACGGAATCCTCAAGTTCATGAACCGCAGACATGATGCTCAGACGGCAAGACGGGCCTATGCAATCCTTGAGAATGCAGGAGTCATGAATATAAGCATAGATCTTATCTTCGGACTTTCGCAACTGACTGATTCCCAGTGGAAGGAGAGCTTGAATGAAGCTTTGTCCATCTCTCCGTCAGGACGACTGCCGCAGCACATATCCTCATATCAGCTTTCTGTCGAACCAGGCAGCATGCTTGCCAGGCTGGTGAAACGTGGGAAGTGGGAGGAGGCTTCCGACGAACTTTGCGAACGGCAGTATGCAATGCTTTGTGATGCTCTTCGCAGTGCCGGCTACAGCCACTATGAAATCTCCAATTTCGCTCTTCCCGGTTATGAGGCCCGTCACAATTCCGCCTATTGGCGTCACGTCCCTTACATCGGCCTCGGCCCCGGAGCGCACAGCCTTATTTCCCCACAGTCAGACACCCGGCCAGGTCGCGCCTCTGATGAGGCGGGTTTATATAAGCGCCGATGGAATGAACCGGATCTGAACAAGTATGTTGAAGATCCGTTGTCGGTGCAGGACGGTGAAGAACTGACAGAAGAGCAGGTAGTCCTCGAGCGCATAATGCTGGCTCTCCGTACTTCAGAAGGAATCTCCGAAGACTACCTCAAGGCCCATGTGGATCCCCAGGAACTTGAAAGAGCCTTTGCCGTGGGCAATCTGACAAGAACGGAAGACGGTCGTGTCCGTATTCCTGAAAAATGCTTTTTTATCTCGGACAGTATAATAACAGACATAATCTGAAACAATATGATAAACGTCTTTGCAGAACGAATAACCGCCCTGAGAGGCTTGATGGAAAGAAACGGTTGGGATGCCGTAGTGGTAAGCGGTTCCGATCCTCATAGCAGCGAATATCCTGCTCCAAGATGGCAGCAGGTAAAATGGCTCAGCGGATTCACCGGAGAGGCAGGAGATCTTGTGATAACACAGGATCATGCAGGTCTTTGGACAGATTCGAGATATTTCATTCAGGCACTTACCCAGCTTGAAGGAACAGGAGTGGAACTCCATAAGACCAGAGTGCCGGGTGCTGTCGGCATACCACAGTGGTTGTCCGGTAAGGCAAAGACCGTTGCTGTGGACGGACTCTGCTGGAATGTCGATGCTGTGAGGGAAATTAATGACGCCCTTGGAGAAGGCGGTCTTGTGGTCAATGCGCCGGATATGTTGGAAGAACTATGGGAAGGTCGTCCTCAGGTGCCTGTGACTCCGGTCACAACCCTCGATGTAGATACATTCGGAGGAACTCCTCGTGCGGAAAAGATTACAGGGCTCAGGAAATGGATGCTTCTTCAGGGTGTCGACAGAGTGCTTCTTTCGTCACTGGACGAGATTGCATGGATTCTCAATGTCAGAGGAAGCGACATCGATTATAACCCGCTTGTGATATCATATCTTCTTGTGTCACAGGAAAGCGTAAGATGGTTTGTCAAGAAGGGTGTGACGGACGATCCGGACACATTGGACAGCTTTAACGAGCTGGAGATGGACGGAGTGGCGGTCGATGATTATGATGCTGTATTCTTCGGACTTTCTGACTTCAGTGAAGAACAGTCTCCTGTGACTGTCTTTGTGGATCCGTCCACATTGAGCCACCATCTGTATTCCTATATCACCGATTCATATCCTGAAGACAGAGTCGTTTTCGGAACATCGCCGGTAATTCTTGAGAAATCAGTGAAGACCTCGTCGGAAATAGAGAACCTTCGTCAGACCCATATAGACGACGGTGTTGCGATGGAATGTTTCCTCCATTGGCTTGAGACAGAGCTTGCGTCCGGAAGAGAAGTCGACGAATGGGAGGCTTCTGAGAAGCTTACATGGTTCCGGTCACAGATTCCGGGATACAGAGGAAACAGCTTTGAGAACATCTCTGCATACGGACCGGGAGGTGCTTTGCCGCATTATTCGACGCCGAAAGTAGGGTCGGCAGTAATCCGTCAGTCCGGACTTTATCTCGTGGATTCTGGTGGACAATATCTCGCAGGAACAACGGATATAACCCGTACTGTGCCGATGGGAGAGTGTACTGACCTTGAAAAGGAAGACTATACTCTCGTCCTGAAGGGAATGATCGACCTTTCGATGGCAGTCTTCCCTCGCGGAACCACAGGACATCAGCTTGATGCCTTGGCACGAATGCCTCTATGGAAGGCGAGACGAAATTTCGGACATGGAACGGGTCATGGAGTCGGATACTATCTTTGTGTTCATGAAGGACCGCAGTCCATCAGATATCAGTACAATCCGCAGCCGCTCCTCCCTGGTATGGTGACATCGAATGAACCTGCCCTGTACAGAGAAGGAATGCACGGAATCAGACATGAGAACATAATCCTCTGCCGAGAGGCCGGAATCAGCGAATTCGGCGACTGGCTCGATTTCGAGACCCTTACCTGCTGCCACTTCGATACGTCGGCGGTAGTGCCGGAACTTCTTGGTCCGGAGGCTCTAAGCTGGCTCAACGAGTATAACGAATGGGTTTACAACACCCTGTCGCCGCATCTTCCGGATGACGTTGCCGCATGGCTCCGAGATAAAACCCAATCCATATAAAAAAACGAAAGGCTGACCGGAAAGGTCAGCCTTCTGTTTTTATGTGTCAGATCTGATTATGCGATGAGACCGTTTGCGTGGAGGCAAGCGTTGACAGCTACTACAGAGAAGCCGAGAACGATGACAGCTACGAATGCGTAACCGATGTAAGTAAGTCTCTTCTCCCAGTTCTTGTTGCTGAGACCCATGCTCTGGAATGCGCTCCAGAAACCGTGGCAAAGGTGAAGACCGAGGGCTACGAACCATACGATGTAAACTACAACCCAGATCCAGCTTCCGAATGTTGCGTTAAGAAGAGTGTAAGGGTTCTCTGCGTGGTGTCCCTGGAACTCTGCGAGCTGCATGTCAGCCCAGAAGTGGTTGAGGTGGAACGCTACGATACCAAGAACAACTACTCCAAGTACAAGCATGTTCTTAGCAGCCCATGACTCAGCCTTAGTCTTGTTGGCAACAGCGTAACGCTCAGTACCACGTGCTTTGTAGTTACCCAAAGAGAGGATGAAAGCGTAAACGATGTGTACAATGAAACCTGCAGCAAGTACAGGAACCATGATTGTAACGATAGGGAGCGCCATGAAGTCGCAACCTGCCTGGAAAAGGCCGTCAGCTGATCCGTAAGTTCCGTTGATTGTGTCAATCACTGAGAAGAAGTTGATTGTCATGTGCAGAAGAAGGAACACGATAAGGAACAGTCCGCTTATACTCATGATAAGCTTCTTGGTAATTGATGAAAGTGCCATAATAGTTTATAATCTGTTTTAGTTAATATCAGTTAGAATATGCCGTTAAGCCATGCAAAGATATATTCTTTCTTGGAAGTTTCATAATAATTCGATACTTTTGTTTGCTGTAAAATCAGAAACATCATTGATTATGGGTACATATAAACGCGTTCTTTTGAAATTGAGCGGCGAGAGCCTTGGCGGCCCTGCCGGCAAGGGTATTGATGAAAATTGGCTCGCTGCATATGCGGAAGAAGTTGCCGAGGCTGTGAAGAACGGTCTTCAGGTGGCAATCGTTATCGGAGGTGGTAACATTTTCCGTGGTCTTCAGGGCGTAGGAAAGGGTTTTGACCGAGTTAACGGAGACAAGATGGGTATGCTTGCGACCGTAATCAACTCATTGGGTCTTGCCATGGCGATCAGAAGTGCAGGTGTTGAGGCTGAAGTCTTCACTGCAACTCCGATGATGCCTGTAGCCCGATATTATATGAGGGATGATGCTGTCGCTGTAATGGAGAAGGGCGGCGTCGCACTTATCGCAGGAGGTACAGGTAACCCATATTTCACAACAGATTCAGGTGCTGCTCTCCGTGCTCTTGAAATCGGAGCAGATGCTCTTCTCAAGGGAACAAGAGTTGACGGTGTCTATACTGCAGACCCTGAGAAGGATCCTACAGCTGTAAAGTATGAGGAACTCAGCTTTGACAAGGCAATCGAGGACCGTCTCAAGGTAATGGACCAGACTGCTTTCGCGCTTTGCCGTGAGGGAAATATGCCTATCATCGTGTTTGATATGAATCAGAAAGGCAACCTTACCAAGCTTGTGAAGGGAGAGAAGGTCGGCACTCTCGTACACGTTTAGTCTACAAAAGTAAAATTTAAAAACACTATACTATGATTACTAAGGCAAAAGAAATTCTTGCAGGTGCAAAGGATAAGATGGCACATGCAGTCACTCATCTTGACGAGGAACTCAAGACATATCGTGCCGGTAAGGCAAATCCGCTCGTATTCAACTCTGTGATGGTTGACTACTATGGCAGCCCGACACCAGTTCCGCAGGTTGCTTCTGTAACTACTCCTGACGCAAAGACACTCATGCTTCAGCCATGGGAGAAGAAGATGATCCCTGTAATCGAGAAGGCGATCATTGACGCAAACCTCGGATTAACTCCTTCAAACAACGGTGAAAGCATCCGCTGTACAGTTCCGCCTCTTACTGAGGACCGTCGTAAGGAGCTTCTCAAGAAGGCAAAGGGTGCCGGTGAGAATGCAAAGGTAAGCGTTCGTAACGCTCGCCGTGATGCGATCGAACTTCTCAAGAAGGCCAACAAGGACGGTATGCCTGAGGATCTCCAGAGGGAGTACGAGCAGCTTGTCCAGAAGGAGACTGACGCTTTCACCAAGAAGGTTGATGAGCTCGTGGTGGCAAAGGAGAAGGAAATGATGACAGTCTAAAGAAATTTATCTATATTTGTAACCGTTATGGGAACTTATCGATTTAACAGCTTCGGTTTTTATTATTTCTATTTCCAGAAAAGGTAATGGACCGGGCGCTGTGTATCGACTGATATAGAAATCTGTTATGCTGTCCGGTATTTACCGGGCAGCATTTTTATTTAACCGGAAGATGAAAAGAATAGCGATTCAAGGTATCAAGGGATGTTTCCACGAGCAGGCATTGGCAGCGGTGAAGCCTCTTATGACCGACTTGAACATTCTGGGAGAGTACGAGGCAGCAATATAACGGAAATGATATGAAGAAGATAGGAATCATCGGTCTTGGACTCATCGGCGGATCGATGGCGATAGACTTGAAAAGAAAGGGTTACGCATCACAGATCCTGGGAGTGGAAAATGATCCGGTAAATGCCTCTGCAGCAGAGCGTATCGGACTCGTGGATTCGGTGGTTACTGTGAATGAATGCTTGAAGGAAAGCGAAGTCATAATAGTGTCGGTGCCGGTAGGAGCGGCTTTGAGGATTGTTCCTCAGGTGCTGGATATAATGGCGGAGCTTTATCCGGATGGAGGATGCGACAAGGTGCTGATGGATGTCTGCTCGACAAAGGAGAGTCTTGCACAGGCGGTCAAGTACCATCCTATGAGGAAATGTTATGTGGCTTCGCATCCTATGTCGGGAACCGAATACAGCGGTCCATGGGCTGCGCTTCCCGGTCTTTTTGACGGCAGGGCGAGCATCATCTGTGATTTCAGCGAATCGTCGCCGGCGGCAGTACGTACGGTCGAGGAAATCTATGATGTCCTCAACATGCGAATGGTTCATATGAACTCTGCAAGTCATGATGTGCATACGGCTTATGTGTCACATTTTTCACATGTGATATCGTTTGCGCTCGCACTTACCGTGCTTGAAAAGGAGAAGGATGAAAAGCATATCTTCGACCTTGCTTCAGGCGGTTTCTCTTCTACAGTGCGACTTGCAAAGAGTAGTGCGGACATGTGGACGCCTATCCTGATGCAGAACAGGAAGAATGTTCTCCATGTGATGGATACATATACCTCCATGCTGGATGCTTTCCGCAAGGCGATGGAGGAAGCGGATGAAGAGGCTTTGAGGAAGCTGATTCAGGATGCAAACAGAATAAGAAGAATAATCAGATAATTGATAAGCATATGGCTAACAAGAAACTTGATATCGTACCGATGTACGAATGGGGTATGTTTACACTGCCAAGACCTAGCGTGGTGGCCGGTCCATGCAGCGCTGAGATAGAAGAGCAGGTGATGGAGACCGCAAAAGGCCTCAAGGAATTGGGCATCAATGTATTCCGTGCCGGAATATGGAAGCCGAGAACTCACCCTGGATGTTTTGAGGGTATAGGTGTGCCGGGTCTTAAGTGGCTTCAGAGGGTACAGAAGGAGTATGGTCTTAAGGTATCTACTGAGGTTGCCAACGAGAAACATGTTTACGAGTGTCTGAAGCACGGAGTGGATATGGTTTGGTTGGGTGCAAGAACAACAGCGAATCCGTTCCTTGTCCAGGAGATTGCAGACGCACTTTCAGGTTCTGATATTCCGGTTCTGGTGAAGAATCCGGTCAGCCCCGATCTCGATCTTTGGATCGGTGCATTGGAACGTCTTAATCGCGCAGGAATCAAGAAACTCGGAGTGATTCATAGAGGTTTTTCTACTTTCGACAAGATAAAGTATCGCAATGACCCGCATTGGGAAATTGCCATCGAACTCAGGAGCCGTTACCCTGAACTTCCGTTCTTCGTGGATCCTAGCCATATGGGCGGTCATGTCGATTATATAAAGGAAATCTCGCAGAGATCTCTTGACCTTGGCTTCGAGGGACTGATGATCGAGTCTCACTGTAATCCTTCGACTGCTCTCAGTGATGCGAAGCAGCAGCTGACTCCGTCTCAGCTTAAGGATCTTCTGTACAACCAGATCGTCGTAAGGGATGCTGATTCCGAGGCAAAGGAATGGAGGGACAACATCGACCAGCTTCGTGCAAAGATCGACGTGATTGACGAGAACCTTCTCTACACGCTGGGAACCAGAATGCAGATAAGCCGTAAGATCGGTGAATATAAGAAGAACAACAATATCGCCATTCTCCAGACTTCAAGATGGGATGCCATCCTCGACAAGGTGGTGGAACGCGGAAAGGAGCACGGCCTGCCGGAAGAGTTCGTCATGGACGTGTTCAATGCAATTCACGAGGCATCGGTGGATGTGCAGAACGAGATTATTTCAGGTAACCGTTCAGAATAGATGCAAAGTTCTCCTGCTCCTCTTCCGAGAAGAAATCTACCTTGATAGGGGCATAGAACATCCTTTGTTTAAGATTGTCAGGGACAGACTTGCAGTCACGTAGTCTCTGGCAATCTTTTTCTGTTGTCATGATGACTGATGTCGGGAATGTACGTGCTGCACCATTGATCTTCGAGATGTCGCTTCTTGAAAATTTATGGTGATCAGGGAAATCGAAGTGCCTAACGATCCTATAGGTGTCGCTCAGGTAGTTTCTTAACGGCTTGTCATTGGCTATTCCGGAGAACAGGATGGCTCTCTGAGTGTACAGATAGCGAGGGTCGCCTTCCGGGAAGACTGCCTGTGAGTTGTCGTATCCTATGGTCGTGAAGAATATGTGCTGATGGTCCTTTATCTTGAGGGCCTCAGTCCATTTGCTTCTTTCCCATGCGTCAAGATATCTGGGGCATTTGGATACAATGACGATGTCCGCAGCCTCCAGTCTTTCAGGAAGGTCACGAAGTTTTCCGAGCGGCATGAGATGATCCTTGAATGTCGGACGACTGTAATCTACAAGAACGATGGATACTGTAGGCTTGAGTGCCCTGTGCTGGAACGCGTCGTCAAGAATGATGATATCCGCTTTCGGAAAATCCTTGTGGATGCATCTACGAGCCTTTTTTGATGTCTGGACAAGCTCCGGATTACACAGGAAGGATGCACCTTCCTTGCGCGACTTGTCCACAGCCACAGTGATGAACGGGAATTTTCTCTTTATCTGAAGCGGCTCGTCACCGAACTGACGTGCGGTTCCGTCGGCCGTCACCTGCTGGAATCCCTTAGTATTTCTCTTGTATCCTCTCGAAAGGACTGCGATGTTCTTTGCGCCCCAGTCAACATTCTGCAGGAGCGTTCTCAACAGCATCTCGGTATGAGGAGTCTTTCCTGTTCCACCGACAGTAATGTTGCCCACACAGATTGTGGGTACATCAGCTGTATGCACCTTCTTCATTCCATGATCGTACATGAAATGTCTGTATTTCAGGGTAGCCCAATAGGGGAAGAGTAAAATCTTATCAATCATCATATCTGTACAAAGGTTCTAAAAGTCTGCATACACTCCGATGCAGAGGCGGCCCCACTTGCTGAGAAAATCTGCATTTTCAGGGTGAGGATATGTTGGTATTCTGTAAAAATATACGACTCTGAACAACTGGAATATGTTCTCAAGTCCGGCTCCGATCTCCATGTATGGCTTCTTACCGTCAAGTGCCATGGTTCCTTCCGGAAGTTCAAACAATCTGCCCGGGTTAAGTGCCGGATTGTTCTTGTCTGTAAGGCTTCCGTATGCAATGTTATAGCATACGACTTCACGTAGCTTCAGTCTCTTCAGCAGAGGTATTCTGTTGAGGATAAGACCTTTCATATGCCATGTGAGGTTTGCCTGAACATACTGGTCAGTCACAAACTCGAGGGCGTTCATCGTGTGGAATGTCTCCCTTCTATAAGAGAATGACTGATTCGAAGCAGGCATCATCAGCAGGTTGTAAGGGACCTGATCCCATACTTTACCTGCAGTAATCTTGGCATCCAGGAATCCTGCCACCGATATGCGGAAGCGCTTGAATATCTCCAGCTGTGTCGAGTTGTAAAGGAAGCTGTTGCCTGCGTTTCCAAAGCTCCATTCACCGCCGTCATATCCGGCAGTTCCAACTCGATGTGTCAGGGTGAAGATCGGTGTGTCCTTGTCCATGTTCATCATCTGAGACACTGCGTTGAACACGTGTTCTCCCGGAGCCCATCTGATGCTTGCTCCGAATTCGGTCACCCTGAAGTTCCTTATGTATGCCAGCGGGTCTTCGGAACCCTGAAGTCTATAGAATAATGTTCCGTTGGCAGGAAGTCCGTCAGCAGTGTATTCTGTTGCAGGGTTATATGTGTCATTCTCAAGCCAGAAGTTGCTTCGGAGGCTGTTGATCCACTGCTTTTCGTAGTTAAGTTTAATCTTCTGGATATACTGGTACTTTACTGCGCTTTTGGTCTTGAATGACGTTACGATATCGTGCTGTTCTCCGATTGTTTCCGGGCTGAAGATATCGTAGGTGTAAGAGAAGCTCAGGTTGTTGAGAGGCTTCTCGTTCTTATGGTATTCCTTTGCATTGAAGCTGTGGGTAAGCTGAATGTTACCCTTCACCTTCCGGTCTCTGAATCCGTATGCGATGTATCCGTCTGCAAACAATCTGTCGTTGAGGTTGGCTGTGGTCATTCCTCCAAGTCTTACTCTCCATCCTTCCGTGTAGTCCCAGCTCAAGAAGCTCAGGACCGGACCGATGTCGAATTTCGAGACTTCCTTTGACTTTCCTGTAGGAATCCACTCTGACACAAAAAGATCGATCGCCTTTGTCCAGAAGCTGATGTTTGTATTCTCCCTGAAGTCTTTGGTTACCTTCTCTACGGCGAGCTCTCTGTTGTTCAGCGATGTGATTCGGTTAGTCTGCCAATATTTTTCGTCACGGATTCTTGATTCCTGCAGAACCTTTGTCGGGCCATCTATCTTATAGGCCGGATCAGCAGCAAGAAGTGTTTCGTCCGTCACAAAGTTGTCAAAACTTCTGGTCTGGTGGGCAAAGATTCCCTGACTGCCTTCCATGAGGGTAAGGTTCACGTATGAGTCTTCTCTTGTCATTGCCCATAGGCCTTCAGCTGTCTGCTCGAAGGTCTGGTCTATACGGAGCTTGTCGATCCAGTTGATGTTGCTGCTTGACGGGAAGTTCAGCTGTACCTTCTTCACAGAGTACTTGCCGTCTCTTGTAATGTATAATCTTCCGGTAAATCCGAAGCTCTGGCTGTTGAACGGAACAAATGCAAGGTCAGTACATGGGATGCCGTCGACCTTGACTGTGTCCATTATATAATATTTATAGTACGAAGTAGCCAGCACAGATGAGAGCGGCGAAACGAACCTGTTAGCAATGAAGGCTATTTCGTTGTCATAGATGTCGACGCCGGTAAACAGCTGGTCGAGAGAGGCGGTAAGTCCACCGTTTCTGTCAAGTTCCTCGTCCAGACCAATATGGCGTTGTGCCCTCTGCACGGTCTTTTCTGCCTTTGGGGAGTTTCTGTAATAATAGTCACAGATCTTCTCCCTTATGGAGAATGTCAGAATGGGTTTTCCTGTGATCTCTGATGTATCGATGTGTTCCTGAACGAAACTCAGATTCTTCTTCTTTTCAAGGTCTGGAGTGTAGTCGTCAAGCGACAGGGTGAGCTTTTCGTGATAGTCACTCTTGAAGTATTCCTTTGACTCGATACGGTTGTTGTCCTTGTTTGCGATCACCTTGCGTATCAGTTCTACTGCCGGGTTTTCCTTCTTTGTGTACTTTTCCTTTTTGGGTTTTACGACAGCACCGGCAAGCTCGATGTGTGCCGGCTTGAGCTTGATCTTGAGGCCTGTGTTCTGACCTTGCTTAAGCTTGATGTATGCTTTCTCATAACCGATGGCCTCGACAATCAGGGTATCTGAACCGGACTTGTCCTGAACGTAGAATTCACCTCGATAGTTGGTGACGCATCCCGATGCCGTGTTCTTGAAATATACGGATATGTATTCCATCGGTTTTTTGGTCGAACTGTCAATGACAGTTCCGCCGGCGGAATGCACTTGTGAAAATGCGCCAGCATATGTTGCAAGAAGGAATATGAGGAATGATAAAAAGCGTATCATTAGTTAAGTTCGTGGTTTGAGTCTAGACTTTATAGACATTTGAGGCTTCGGGCGCCTCTTCTCCCCATCTTTCTGCGATGCTGTCGAGAGTTGAATATAATTCTGCAGGATCGTTCAGAGTCACGAGCTTCAACCTTGTCTCCTTGAAATCGGGGAGTCCCTTGAAGTAGCATGACAAGTGTCTGCGCATTTCCAGGATTCCAACCCGGTCTCCCTTTATCTCGATCGATTTGGCGAGGTGTCGCTTTGCAAGGGCCACTCTGTCGTTCACGCTCATCTGCGGAAGCAGTTCTCCGGTCTGCAGATAATGCTTGATTTCCTTGAATATCCAAGGGTGGCCGTAAGTCGCGCGTCCGATCATTATCGCGTCGACTCCATAACGGTCGAAATACTCTTTTGCTTTCTGAGGGGAGTTTATGTCGCCATTACCGATGATCGGTATGTGCATGCGTGGATTTTCCTTCACCTTTCCGATAAGTGTCCAGTCCGCTTCGCCTGTGTACATCTGGCATCTTGTGCGTCCATGTATGGTCAATGCCTGGATTCCGACATCCTGGAGTCTTTCCGCAAGTTCCACGATGATCTTCGAGTCCTCATCCCAGCCTAAGCGTGTCTTTACGGTTACGGGGAGCTTCACCGCTTCCACGACCTGGCGGGTGATCTCTACCATCTTGTCCGGTTCGCGCATCATTCCGGATCCTGCTCCGCGTCGCGCAATCTTGTTTACCGGACATCCGAAATTGATGTCCACGAGGTCCGCTCCATGCCCTCCGGCGATTTCAGCAGCCCTTTCCGCCATGACGGCGGCATCCACCATGGCTTCGGGGATGTTGCCATAAATCTGGATACCGACAGGTGCCTCATAGTCGTAGGTGACAAGCTTTTCAAGAGATTTTCGTGCATCACGGATCAGCCCGTCAGAGGAAATGAATTCCGTATACATCATGTCTGCTCCAAATTCCTTGCATATGAAACGGAAGGATGCGTCAGTCACATCCTCCATCGGTGCAAGAAACAGCGGTCTGTCTCCCAATTCTATGTTACCTATCTTCATTTATGTCAATCTTTCTTTTTTCTGTCGCCGGAATCGGACAAAATTACGAATAAATTTAGATATTTTCATGGATTTTGTACCTTTGCATATAATAAAACGAAAGCAAATGGCAAAGATTAATACAATCGGTGTCCTTACCTCTGGAGGTGATGCACCGGGAATGAATGCGGCCATCAGAGCCGTGACACGAGCAGCGATCTTCAACGGTTGGAAGGTGAAGGGAATTTACAGAGGTTGGGAAGGTCTTATCAATAATGAGATCAAGGATTTCACTTCGGAAAGCGTGAGTGGGACAATCAATCGAGGCGGTACAATTCTCCGTACTGCAAGAAGCGGTGAGTTTCTGACTGAAGAAGGCCGCCTGAAGGCTTATGAAAACATGAAGACTCACGGAATCGATGCCCTGGTGGTTATCGGAGGTAACGGTTCTCTCGCAGGAGCTCAGGCGATTGCTGCTGAGCATGATATTCCATGTGTCGGACTTCCTGGAACCATCGACAATGACCTCTATGGAACCGATACAACCATCGGATATAATACAGCGTTGAATACAATCATGGATTGTGTGGATAAGATCCGTGATACGGCGAATTCCCACAACCGAATCTTCTTCGTTGAGGTTATGGGCCGTGATGCGGGCTTCCTTGCTCAGAATGCAGCGATTGCGACAGGTGCAGAGGCTGCTATCATTCCGGAGGACCAGACTGACGTAGACCAGCTGGCTACATTCATTGGAAGAGGTGTGCGTAAGAGTAAGAACAGCTCGATCGTCCTTGTGTCAGAAAGCAAGAAGGACGGTACAGGCGGTGCGCAGTGGTATGCAGACAGACTTGTACACGAGTATCCGGAATTCGAGGCCCGCGTGACAATTCTCGGTCATCTTCAGCGAGGCGGTGTTCCTACTGCGAACGACCGTATCCTTGCGAGCCGCATGGGTGTGGCTGCGATTGAGGCGCTTAAGGACGGCCAGCGTAATGTCATGATCGGTGTCAAGAATGACCAGATCGTTTACGTGCCTTTCAACAAGGCTATCCGTATAGCGAAGCCTATTGACCGTGAGCTCATCAACGTACTCAATGTACTGTCAATTTAATTGATATACATATGAATATAATAGTCCCCGGCCATTGGTCGGGGATTGTTTTTTGCGGATTTTATTAAAAATTTGGTCAATACAAAAATTATTTCTATCTTTGCGCCCCCTATGTAGTGTAGGGATCGCAAAGTTTTTTAATTAAGTATTAACCATTTAAAAGTACAAGATGGACACACAGAGCTACAAAACGGTATCCCTCAAGGCAGGTGATATCAAGAAGGAGTGGGTTGTGATCGATGCTACTGACCTCGTAGTAGGCCGTCTTGCTGCCAGACTCGCGCTCGTTCTTCGTGGTAAGAATAAGCCTTCTTTCACTCCGCACATGGACTGCGGTGACAATGTCATCGTAATCAACGCGGATAAGGTTAGATTCACTGGTAAGAAGATGACTGACAAGGTGTACGTTCGCTATACTGGTTATCCAGGTGGCCAGCGCTTCACTACTCCGAAGGAGGTTATGGCAAAGAAGCCTACTGAAGTCTTAAGGATGGCAGTAAAGGGTATGCTTCCTAAGAATCGTCTTGGTTCGAAACTTATCGGCAACCTGTATCTTTACGCAGGTAACGAGCATCCGCACCAGGCACAGAACCCTAGAACAATTACATTAAACGAAATTTAAGCAGAGCATGAAAGTAGTAAACGCCCTTGGAAGACGTAAATCAGCAGTCGCTCGCGTTTATGTTGTGCCTGGTA
>JAFZFH010000043.1 GCA_017555965.1 Bacteroidales bacterium | reverse complement strand
GTACGCATTCGGACAATATTATGACCTGCTCCTTAATATTGCGCGCTCACCAAACTCTGAATTCAGAAGAGAGGCAGCAATACATCTGACACTTGCGATATTCTATGGATACTCGCATATGCGACATAACATCAGCACTCCAAGCAAAGGTTCTACCAGACAGGAGGAAATATATTCCGCATTCCTGGATGTCCTTGGAGCAAACTATAAAATCGCCCGTGATATTGGGTTCTATGCAGATAAACTATGCATAACTGCAAAGCATCTTTCTCAAGTAGTCAAAGACTTGTCGGGAAAGACAGCTCTTGAAATAATTGAAGACTATGTCCTTACCGAATGCAAAGCCTTACTGCTATCCACCACAATGACCATTCAGGAAATCAGCGATGAACTGAACTTTCCATCACAAGCAGTCTTCGGCAAATACTTCAAGCGCTTGACTGGAATGTCCCCAAAAGCATATAGGCAAGAACAGAATCAATAAAGAAATTTCGGATCCTAACACGCATACTACCCATTGTACCGAAAATAACCCCAAATCGAGGTAAATCATTGAGCTAAAGGCACTTCCAAAAGCGCTCAGTACAACCTTGTGACGACCCTTAGGAAGAAAAACGACCCGAATACTGGCTAACAACTGCTTCATACGGTATTAACGTCCAATGGCTTACACAAGGACAAACCTCGTTTGGCCGGTAGCCATTGGATTTATGACTGACACTATGGGTCGTATGCACTCAGATGCTCAGTTCGCAGGTTCTTCATCAGTTCCAGCACACGTTGAGATGATGGGATTCCTCAGCATCGGTAACAACCCAATGGTAGGTTAAGCGTTGCTTGCGCAGTTGACGTTGCTACTGTACTTAATAAGTAAGAGATTGCCGGTCAAGCCGGCAATGACATGAGGTCAAGCCTGTAATGACACCCGGTCATGCCCAACCACAATGGTCATGCCCAACCACAATGGTCATGCCCGACCGTACAAGTCATGCTTAATCGTACAAGTCATGCCCGACCAGATCGGGCATCCCATACAATATGGTTACGCTACCAGGCGTTTTGTCAGACGGTAGCGGAGCATTGTGCTTACAAGGAGATAGCAGACTGCGAAAGTAGCAAAGCTGTTGCAGATAATGAGGATTATCAAAGGAGTTCCTTCCGGAAGGATAGCATGGAAGAAATCATAGCCGACATGGACGAAGAAGAAGTGGCTGAGGTATATTCCGAAGGTCGTCGATGCCACCTTTGAAAGGAATGGTGAAGGGGCTACATTGATCTTCTGAGTAACTGCAAATACAGGGAATGTGATACAGAAGACATTGGCAGTGCAAAAAAGCCATGACAACGACATCTGGGACGGTACATGCTTAACCAGCAGAACCAATGAGACAAATGTCGTAAAGACTCCTACAGCAAACATCGGGACACAGATGCTCAAGCACTTCTTCCAGCTCCATTGGAGCGGGTATGTCTTCAGATAATAGCCCAACAACAGATATCCCACAAATCCTGACACATAGTAGAATGTGCCGAATACATTCCAGTCGCACACACCGAAAACATCAGAACTTCCAGGATAACCGACAAAGCCAGTTTCCCTGGCAAACAACTCAATATACGGCACGAACAGAGACACGCCCCAAACAATCAGGAAGGTCTTTATTTCCTTCTGGGATGCGTTTCTGACCCATGCGTTCAGTATTGGAATAATGAAATATAAGCCCACCAGCATATACAGATACCACAGTGGTGTCGTATCATAATTGAAATTCAGGAAAAAAGTCAAGGATTTATAAATGGTATCCTTAAGTGTATATGCCGAACCATCCATTAAAGGGAAACTGCAGCCTCCGGACAGATTCTGATAGAAATAGAAAAGGAATGGCAGCAGTATCGACCAGAACACAAGCGGAACCGCAAGACGTTTGAGACGCTTGGAATAGAATTCACAGAGACTCATAGAGGTCGGTAGAAGCAAGACTCCTGACATCATCACGAACAAGGGTACACAGCATCTGACAAGGCTTCCTATAGCCCATCCTCCCAGAAAGTCCGTACGGTCAGCCGCAACGAAACAAGGATCGCTACAATGCGACACTACAACAAAAAGACATGCGATAATGCGCAGCATGTCTACCCAACCGATATGCTTCTTCTGTTCACTCATACTTTATTACTATCCTGTTTCTACAAATATAGCATTTATTTTCTTCCTCATGTTGAGATGATGGGATTCCCCGGTATCGGTAACAACCCGATGGTAGGTTAAGCGTTGCTTGCGTGGTTGACGTTGCTGCTGCACTTGACTAGTAAGAGATTGCCGGTCAAGCCGGCAATGACATGAGGTCAAGCCGACAATAACGACGTAGTCATGCCTCGAGTCGCTGGCGGGCATTTCTGCTGCAGTTGAGCGAAAAACCACATGGACAAAGTCATTTTTCCGCTCAACAGATTGTACGAATCATGAGTTTTTTCGTATATTGCGGCAAAATAACCCCACTATTATGAACAGAAAAACTATAACCCTGGCGATTTCGCTACTTTTTGGTTTGACGGCAGCTGCCCAGCAGTCGAACGTAAACCTCAGCTACAACCCTCAGAAAGACACTGAAGGATTGATTCCATTCAGCGCTAATCTGAACTCACCTCAGGTAAATGACGACCAGACCGTCACTTTCCGTCTCAGAGCCCCTCATGCAGAGTCAGTAGCCCTCTCGGGTGCAATGACAACAGTAATGAAAGTTCGCGGAAACATTCCTTTCACCAAGGGCGAAGACGGCATCTGGACACTCACAATCGGTCCTCTCCCTGTGGACATGTACCAATACAATATTGTTGTTGACGGCGTCAGCATGGCCGATCCTAACAACACATATGCATCATTCACTGCAATGCCTCCTTACAGCGAGCTCATCGTCCACGGCGACGGACCATCATGGTGGGACGCAAAGGATGTACCTCACGGAGCCATCACACGTCATATCTACTACAGTCCTGTAACAGAAGGACAGCGTGAACTCTATGTATATACACCTCCTCAGTATAACCCTAAGAAGAAATACCCGGTTCTCTATCTGATGGGCGGTAGCGGCGAGCTTCCATCAAACTGGATGTATGACGGACGCGTAAACTTCATCATGGACAACCTCCTTGCTGAAGGAAAGGCAGAACCAATGTTGATCGTACTCGTGAACAACCAGGTCGTTCACCGCAATCATCCGCAGCATGCTGATCTTACTTTCGACATCATGGCACGCGAATATCGCGAGGCTGTCATCCCATTCATCGACAGTCATTACAAGACAATCGCAAATCCTCACGGCCGTGCAATTTCCGGTCTTTCAATGGGTGGCCGTCACACTATGTTCGTAGGTCTGAAGAACCTTGACCTCTTCGCAAACTTCGGTGTACTCAGCGCAGGTGACAACAAGCCAGAAGAGACCCTCGGCGAATTCCTCAATGATCCTAAGGTCAACGAAAAGGTGGACTATCTGTTCATCGGACAGGGTGGCGACGAAGAGAAAGGAATGTTCAACTTCCGCGTAAAGCCTTTCAGAGAAGCTCTCGAGCAGCACGGAATCGAACATGAGTACTTCTGTGTAGGTGAAACCGGTCACGACTGGTCAACTTGGAGAGGCCTCCTCTATTACGGTTTCCTCCCTAATCTCTGGAAGAAATAGAACGATCATCACAAACTAACATAGAGACATCCTTTCGGGGATGTCTTTTTTTTATCTGCAGAAGTTCCAAGTCAAAATAAGTTGATGAGAAATTATTTATTAACTTTGGGAAAATCACTTATTTACAGCCATACTTCAGGAGGGTATACTATAAAAGCATTTGAATGAAACATTACGATTTTGACAAGGTAATTGACAGAAGTGGCAGCGGAGCCATCAAGGTGGACGCTGTAGAGAAGGTATTCGGGAAAGCTGGGCTCACACCGATGTGGGTAGCGGATATGGACTTCGAGACTCCGGAATTCATCGTTGACGCCCTCAAGCAGAGGTTGGAGCATCCTGTATTCGGATATACTGCAGAGCCGGAGGATTTCCGTCCTGCCATAATGGATTGGATCCATGAGCATCACGGATGGAAGATCGAAAGCGGATGGATCAGCTACATACCAGGCATCGTCAAAGGTATCGGCATGGCTGTCAATGCCTTGCTGGAGAAGGATGACAAGATCATCATCCAGCCTCCGGTTTATCATCCGTTCAGACTGATTCCGCAAAAGAATGGTCATGAGGTGGTGTTCAATCCGCTTAAGGAGCTGCCGGATGGAGGTTATGAAATGGATTTTGAGAATCTTGAAGCAGTATGCGACCCGCATTGCAAGATGCTGATCCTTTCCAACCCACACAACCCAGCTGGTATCGTATGGTCAAGAGAAACCTTGGAAACGCTTGCTGACTTCTGTTACGAGAAAGGACTGATTATCATATCCGACGAGATACATTGCGATATGGCTCTGTTCGGCAACAAGCACATTCCATTCGCAAGTGTTTCAGAAAAGGCTGCCGCATGCAGCATTACCTTTGGAGCACCGTCCAAGACATTCAATATCGCAGGAATCCTATGTTCATACGCAATAGTACCTGATGAGAATCTTCGCAAGAAATTCTACGGCTGGCTGGAGGCGAATGAGTTCGGAGCTGCTCCTATGTTCTCCCCTATCGCCACCATTGCGGCATTCCGAAAGGGAGAAGAATGGCGAAAGCAGATGCTCTCCTATATCGAAGGCAACATTGAACTTGTCGAATCATTCTGCAAAGAAAGAATCCCGCAGGTCAAGCCGCTCCGCCCACAGGCTTCGTTCCTCATCTGGCTAGATTGCCGAGGACTCGGACTTGACCACGACAGCCTCACTTCCCTCTTCATTGACAAGGCATGCCTTGCCCTGAATGACGGAGAAATGTTCAGCCCAGGCGGTGAGGGCTTCATGAGGCTCAATATCGGCACATCCCGCAGGGTCATCGAGGCCGCACTGCACAGTCTGGAAAAAGCGATCCTGATCTGAAAGGACAGAACTTGGCAGCAACAGTTCACTGATTGACAGAAGTGAATTCAAGCTGTATTTCATCCTTGCTTACATTGACCTTGAGAAACTCAGGCTCTTCTATTGCGTCACTGATCGCTCCTAGGACGACATATCTTACGTTGTCGTATGTCAGATCCTCACGATAATGATCATGGCCTTGCAGAACAAGAGACACATCATTTCTTCCAAGAAAATCTATGAGTGTCAGACTTTCTTCGAGAGGCATATTGCCCGAACTGCCCTGAGTTCCGTCTGTATAAAAGAAATTGGTATGGGTCATGATCACGCAATGGCGGTAATCTGCTCTTTTTGCAGCAAGAAACTTCTTGAACCAGTCAGTCTGCTTTCTGCCGAGGCTGCCGGTTGCAGAGTCAAGCGATATGTACAGATCCTTTCCTCCGTCGAATGTGACCTCGTACCAGAAGACCGCTGGTCCGACAATTTCCTTGAAATTGACCCATCCGTTGAAAAAGAGGTCATGATTGCCTAAAACATGATAAATTTCATGATTGCAGACATGCCTTTCGGGCTTATAGGAAAGTGCATCCATATATGCTGGGAGATTATCCTTAACATCTATGCAGTCTCCAAGAATAACACCGAACGATGCCTCCGTATCATTTCTGAGGGTATTGTTGAAGATGTCCAGATTGTCATGTGTCTGGGCGACATGCGGATCTGTTGCGACATAGAATGTGTAACTCTCCTGAGCCTTGACACCTTCGACCTTCAGATCGCTGTTCATAGACACGCTCTGCTCGAACCTTTTCTCTACACCTTCGCCTGTGGGCATAAACATTCCTTTGAGGTCAAGCTGATTGCATCCGCATACCATCAATGATGCGATCGCGAGGATTATTCGTCTTACCATCTGTAGCATACTCCTGTCTTTATATATGTTTGATAATAATCGGCTGACATGTTGAACATGCCTGACGGCTTACATCCTATGCCGAAAGATATTCCGAACTTTGATATCGGGAAATAAGAGCCTTCCGCGATGAAGGAAGGTTGGAAATGGCGTTCCAGCTCGAAGGCCTCACAGTTTGTGATCACAAAGTCAAGATTCCAATCCTCTATCTTCTTAAGGAAGTGGATACTGAGTTCATAGTAGACATTGAACGGCTCATTTATCCAGCCTCCCTGACCACCGAAATGACGATAGTAGTAACCTAGCCTGCCGCTTATACGTCTTGAATCCACAGCAACACCTACGCCGGCAGCAAAACTGTTAACGGAAGTCATGCGGGTATATGAAAGCACAGACTCCACCGAGAGTTCGCCCCAATCAAACGGGCGTCCATATGCCGGAACTGCCTCGACTGTCGTTTTACCTATCGTATTATACTGCAGACCTGCGTCAATGAAGAAGTCACTGCATATATTCTGATGTGCCTCAACGGACACGGCCGCAAAACCTCCGAAGGCTGCATTATGTCCCGCACGCACTCCCACCATAAGCCCATTATCCTGTGCTTTCAGGGTCAATGAACCGGAGGCCAAGAGCAGAATTGTAAATAATGTAATGTGTAGTCCTTTCATATCAGATTCAATTTCTGCAAAGGTAACATTCCTTCACACCTTCCCAAAGAATCTCCCCCATTTTCACCCCAATCTCAACCGGATCCTCTGACAGACACTCCCTGGAGCAGGAAGAGCAGATCAGCAGTGCTGACAGAAGATATATTATGAACCTATATATATGTAACATCAACTTTACTCAATTATTCAAAAGATTATAAAATTACAAATATTTGCAATCAATCTCCCATATAATTTCATAAATAGAGACATAACATTTACCTTTGCTGCACTAAACTAAACCAAGATGAATAAGAATTATCCGATTTACAAGACCACATTTATTGATGACATGCGTTCGCTCGTAGAGGAGGCAGCGCAGAATTTCCCTGACAGCACAGCAATTTCATATAAGGACAAACCATCCGACAAAGAGGTCAAGAAGGTATCATTCACTCAGTGGAGAGACGACGTAAGACACCTCGGTACCGCACTCATAGCCAATGGATTGAGAGAAGAAAACATCGCTATCGTCGGCGAGAACTCATACGGCTGGTGCTGTTCATTCTTCGGAGTGATGGCAATCGGTTCGGTAACCGTACCGGTGGACAAGGAACTTCCTCTTGAGGACATCGACGGAATCATCACCACCACCGCCTGCAAGGCTGTAATCTTTGGCAAGACAGCTGAGGAGAAGATAAAGTCTCTTCTTCAGAATGGCGGTCTGACATCTGTAAAGACACTTATTTCCATCAACCCAGACTGCAGAATCGAAGAGTCTGGAGACAAGACCGTGACTTCAATCACAGAACTTGAAGCAAAAGGAGCTGAACTCTACAGCAACGGCGACAACTCATATTACGACTATAAGATCGACGTCAACAGACTCGCATCAATCGTGTTCACATCCGGAACCACAGGCAAAGGAAAGGGCGTGATGCTTTCTCAGGCCAACATCGGCCTCGACATGACACTCGGAATGTACAATTTCGACATCACACGCAAGACACTCCATGTACTTCCTCCGCACCACACATTCGGTTCGACAGTCAACTATGTAGGACATCTCTCACAGGGATGTGAGGTATACATTTCCAGCGGTCTCAAGCATGTCAGCGACGAGATCAGAGAGCAGCAGCCTACCCACCTCATTCTGGTTCCTGCCTTCCTCGAGGTGATGAACAGAAAGATCTGGACGACTGCCCGAAAGACTGGTAAAGAAGGTTTGCTTAAAGTCATGATGAAGGTCAGCGACGGTCTGAGAAAGATCGGAATCGACCTTCGCAAGAAGCTGTTCTCCAGCGTATTGGCTGCATTCGGCGGAAAACTCGAGCTCGTCATCTGCGGTGGCGCGAAGCTCGATGAAGAAATCATCAAGACATTCGACTCACTCGGCATCACCATCCTTAACGGATATGGTATCACAGAATGTGCTCCGCTTATTTCAGCCAACAGAAACAAATACCGCAAACCTGGCAGCGTAGGAACCCCTATTCTCGCATGCCGCGTCAGGATCGATAATCCGGATGAAAACGGAGAAGGTGAGATCTGCGTAAAGGGTCCAAACGTAATGTTGGGATACTACAACAATCCAGAAGCCACAGCTGAAGTTTTTGACAAGGATGGATTCTTCCACACAGGAGACTATGGACGTCTTGATGAGGAGGGTTGGATTTACATTACAGGACGTAAGAAGAACCTCATCATTCTTTCAAACGGCAAGAATGTATATCCGGAAGAGATTGAGGCTGACCTGCAGAAGGTAGAGGGCGTAAGCGAAGTTGTCGTATATGCCGGAGAAAGCAGAGTTCAGAAGGACAAGATCACGATTGTAGCTGAGATATACCCTGATGCTGACCTCATGGCTGACAAGGGGATCACTGATCCTCAGGGATATTTTGAAGACCAGGTGAAGATTCTTAATGCAAAGATGCCTTCATACAAGGTAGTCAAGAGAGTCAAGCTCAGAAACGAGGAATTCCAGAAGAATACATCAAGAAAGATCACTCGCTTCTCTATAGACAAGACTATAGACTAGTTTTTCACCCAAGCATTGCCTTGGTTTGAGGTAATGTTGCCAAAAACAGTTGGTGACATTGGATAAAAAGAAAGGAAAATAGGTAGAACCGCCACACGTAGTTCGGACTATTTTCCTTTCTTTTTATTGTCCATGTTTCTAAAGTATAAATACCATTTGACATAGTTCTGGTAATGCTTGTATGACATACCACGATGTAATGTGATATTTTCTTTAAGATGCCCAAAGAACGACTCTAGGGCATTAGTTGTTTTGGGTATACGGCTGTTTTCAAGAAAGCGGAACATGTCTGGCAGCGCTTTCTTGATGTGAACATATGCACGTCTTACCATCTTGTGAGTATACCACTCTCTATGCGACTCCTCTTTAAAGGTTTTTTCGTTAAGATATTCCTCATATTTAACACACCAGGAGTTGAAGTCTGAG
>JAFZFH010000006.1 GCA_017555965.1 Bacteroidales bacterium | reverse complement strand
TGGGATATTGGACACGAGCCAATGCCGAACTCTGCATCCTTGCTACGAAGGGACATCCCAAACGGGCAAACTCCGGTGTGCATCAGATCATCATGAGCCATATCGAACAGCACTCCAAAAAGCCGGATGAAACCCGTGACCGCATCGTCAAGCTCATGGGCGATGTACCGCGCATCGAACTCTTTGCAAGGCAATCTCCCGAAGGATGGGATGTATGGGGCAACGAGGTCGAATGCAGCATCACTCTCTGAAAGGAGGTTTCCAATGGCATTTGTACCGGTCCCGAAAGACCTTAATCGCGTGAAGACGAAGGTCATGTTCAATCTGACAAAACGGCAGCTCATCTGCTTTGCTTTAGCTGCGGCAGTCGGTGTCCCGATCTTCTTTCTCACGAAAACCAGCCTCGGCTTGTCCACCTCTGCAATGCTGATGGTGGTATTCATGCTCCCGTTTATCTTCTTTGCTCTGTATGAGAAAGACGGGCAACCGGCAGAAAAAATCCTCGGTCATGTGATCAAGTCCATGTTTCTGAGGGACAAGGTGCGTCCTTACCGCACAAACAATCTCTACGCTGTTATTCAGCAGGAAATCAAAGAACAGGAGGAATTGCAGATTGAACAGCAGCACCAAAAAGGCAGAAAAGCCTAAAATGACTGTGAAGAATGGCAAGGTGTACGGCGATGCTCTTTCCGCTGAGGAAAAGAAGAAAATCGTCTTGCAGAAGAAAAAGGACAAGAAGGCAAAGAAAGTCCGCAAGTCCGCACAGCAGACGATCCCCTATGTGGAGATGTGCCGTGACGGTATCTGCAAGGTGAACAGCCGCCTCTACACCAAGACCATCCGATATAACGACATCAACTATCAGCTCGCCCAGAACGAGGACAAGACCGCCATCTTTGAGAATTGGTGTGACTTCCTCAACTACTTCGACAGCTCCATCTTCGTGCAGCTCTCCTTCATCAACCAGAGAGCCAGCATCAATGAGTTCAAGAAGCAGATCAACATTCCGGCGCAGGATGATGACTTCAACGACATCAGAACTGAGTATTCGGATATGTTGCAGACGCAGCTCACCAAAGGCAACAACGGCTTACTCAAGCGCAAGTACATCACCTTCGGCATTGAGGCTGACTCGCTGCGTACCGCCAAGCCGAAGCTCGACAGAATTGAGACAGATATTCTCAACAACTTCAAAACCCTCGGCGTTAAGACTGAGCCTCTTTCCGGCTACGAGCGTCTGAAAGTGCTGCATGATGTGTTCAACATGGACACGAATGAGCCTTTCCGTTTCTCCTTCGACATGGTAGCTCGTACCGGACTGAGTACCAAGGATTTCATCGCGCCTACCTCCTTCGACTTCCGCGAAGGCAAGTGTTTCAAGATGGGCAAGACCATCGGCGCAGTGAGCTTTTTGCAGATTCTCGCGCCTGAGCTGAATGACCGTATGTTGGCTGATTTCCTTGAGATGGAAAACAACATCACGGTCAATTTTCATATCCGCACCATTGATCAGGCGAAGGCTATCAAGAGCATCAAGTCCAAGATCACCGATCTCGACAAGATGAAGATTGAGGAACAGAAAAAGGCAGTCCGTTCCGGCTACGACATGGACATCATCCCTTCTGACCTTGCAACCTTCGGCGGTGAGGCGAAGCGTCTGTTGCAGGATCTCCAGACGAGAAACGAGAGAATGTTCCTCGTGACCATT
>JAFZFH010000002.1 GCA_017555965.1 Bacteroidales bacterium | reverse complement strand
TGCTCAGGCGGTTTCACGCAATAGACTATCCAAGATCTCCCGCACATTCCGACAGCTCTCCGATTCCCAAATTAACCAGTGGGAGGTCTTGGCTGGTCATATGAAGGGCATCTCTACATTCGGCAAGGCAGCCGAGCTTACAGCCCACAACGCTTTTGTCAGAATCAACACTAACCGTGCGATGGTTGGTATGCCACCGCTTGAGGATGCTCCGGTATATACTGCTGATGTTCCTGAGGTGATTTATGCAGATCTGTGGATTTCTCCGGATGTGATCATCTTCACAGGTCTTGAAGTTCCGTCAGAGTCCTATCGTCTTGTCGTAAAGATGTCGCCAGCTCAGAGTCCAGGAAGTTCCAGTGGTTGGAGCAAGACTGTGATTGTGGCTCCGGGAGTTGTTCCTGATTGGGGCGACGCGGATATCACTAAGCTTTTCACTGACACTATTGGTGTTGCTCCAGAAGCTGGAATGAAATACTATCTCGAGTGCTGGTGGCTTGATACCGAGACCGGCTTTACAGGCGAAAGTATGTGGGTGAAAGCTATATGTCAGGAGAGTTCTACTGCATACCAAGCAGAATATGTTCCTAGAGCGCGTTTTACCCAAAACGATGTAACGGAGGATTCCCCTGGAGATGGACTTGATTTCGAGTTGTCCCCTGGATCTGCAATCTGTTCAGCTGACGCTATTCTTTACGGTGACCAAGGTGTTGCCTGCACGACATTTACTCTCAAGAAAGCTCCTAAGAATTTTATCGAGGGAAAGGCAATGGTGCTAGTGCGTGGCTCGGCCGAGAATAACTATTCGCCTCAGACGTTCTTGATTGAGGCGATGAAGTGGATTGGCAACTATGAGATTTCATTTAAGGCTCGCGGTGGGCATTATGTGAAGCCTTCTGAAGTCCATTCTACAGGAGTATTTGTGGACAGATAATTTATGAAACTATGATAACATCAACAGGAAATAATTTTGGCTGTAATGCCATTGAGATAAAGGATTATCAATCTGAAAAAGTGGTCGTTTTGAACACAAAGTTCACGATTGATCCAAAGAATGAGGCTTACAAGAATGCTTCCGTTCTGGAGATTTATGTGCCGGATCTTACTTTCGCTAAGAGTTCAAACTCATCATGCTACATTAGGTCAGAACAGTTGATGTGGCCAGACCAATCATACAGGAAGACTTATGGTGTCGGCACTGTACTGACGACCTGGATCAAGGATAAGAATACAATCTGCATTGAGAAGCTTCCTATCTATGACGAATTGGATAGCATAGACATAATTCTAGCGACTCTCTATGTGCAGAAAGGCAAGAGAACAACTATCGAGAAGTCCAAGGTAACGAAATTGAATTTCGTGTATCAAAACTACGACATGTATGAAAGTGATGTCATTTGCGTGGTCGAGGAGGACTGGTGTTTCCTGACAGCAAGTTTTTCAGATAATGGATACAACTACATGAAGGAGGACTTTGTCATCACTTTGGAAGGTTTTCCTACAGATGTCAGTATCGATATCTGTATCACAGGATTCCCTCATCAGGCGGATGTGCTAGGAGGTGGCACATACCTTGGCCGTTTGGAGAATGGAGTGATTACTATCCCAAAGCCGTCTGCGTCGAATTCCGGCACTAGTTATGAGCCGTTTATTTACTTCTTCGCTGTAAGAGATAAAGAGTAATTGAGTTATGCCAAAGATGTCCCATATGGAGATAACTAGGTTGCAGGGTGGACTTGCGATAGCTAGCTTCAGCTTTGGAGTCCTCATTGCGATGGTGTGTCTGTTCTGGATTGAGCCGCTTGGAGAGATTACGTATTCAGCAATCTCAATCGTCAGCGAGCTGCTTGTGCTCTGCGGAGCGATATTGGGCGTCAAGGCTTCCTACGATGTCAAGTTCCATAAGTTTGAAGCAGAACTGCTCAAGAAAGCAGATCGGAAAGAATAACAATCGAAACCTAAACTATGAAAAACTGTATTACCCTCGTTCTTTTCTCCGCTTTGTGTGTAGCCTGTGCGACTGCCCGCCAGGCTGCACCGTCAGAGAAGATCATCACAGAAACTCGGATTGAAACAGTCTATAAAACGGACACTGTCCTGCTGGAGATTCCGAAGATCGTCGAGAAAGTCGTTACCAAAGACACTGTGTCTGCTCTCGAGAACGACTACGCCAAAAGTAAAGCTGTTATATCAGATGGATTGCTGACTCACTCATTGGAAACGAAACCTGTTCAGAAACCGGTAGAAGTGCAGACGAAAATTGTGTATCGTGACAGTGTAATCGTCAAGGATAATGTGATTATCCAGACTGTAGAGGTCGAGAAAGAGCTGACCGGGTGGCAGACTTTCAAGATGAAGACCGGTGGATTTGCCCTCGGAATAATCGTTTTATTGATAGTATGTGTGATACTATATTTTGTTAAACCCCTTAACCTTTTCAAACTATGAAGTACGTTCCTTCAATCGCCTTCGACGAAATGTCAGGCTCAGCAAAGGGTGTAACCGCAGCCAAGGTGCGCGGTCGTAAGTACATCCGTAATCGTGGTTACGGCGGATCAGTCCGCACAAGTGCCCAGGCAGCAGTG